>JAJYBW010000035.1 GCA_021778815.1 Acidobacteriota bacterium
GAATCGGGTGGCCGTCCTTGTCGACGCCCAGCGACCAGTTGACCGGGCCATAGGGAACGCTCAGCAGGTTTTTCCCGTTGGTGCGATCGACCACCACAAAGTATCCGTTGCGAGAGGCCTGCATCAGCATCTTGCGCGGCTGTCCGTGAAACTCTCCGTCCGCCAGCACAGGAATTTCCACCGCATCCCAGTCATGCGTGTCGTGCGGCGACACCTGAAACGCCCACGCCAGCTTGCCTGTATCTGGATTCACAGCCACAATGCTGCACGTGTACAGGTCGTTACCCGGCCGTGTCGAGCCATTCAACACTGGCGTTGGATTGCCCGTGCCCCAGTAGATCAAATTCAATTCTGGATCGTACGTGCCTGTCATCCAGGTCATGCCGCCAGTTGTCTTCCCCGGTGTCCCCGGGGGCGGAGTGCTATCCCATTGCCACTGCGTCTTGCCTGTTTCCGGATCGATCGCTCGAAGGTAGCCGGGCAAATTATCAAAATCGCCTGACACGCCGATGATCACGTGATCGCCGACCACCAGGGGCGCCATCGTGGTCCAGTAGCCCTTGTTGACATCGGCGACTTCGACCTTCCACAGCAGGTGGCCGTTTCTCGCGTCGAGGCACAATAAATGTCCATCGGGAATCAGGAAGTAGAGCCAGTTCTTGTACATCCCCACTCCGCGGTTTCCGATGTGGTCGCCTTTGGTCGGCGGGTTCATGTAGTGCCAAATCAAATGGCCGGAGCGCGCATCCACGGCCCAGACATTTTCCGGCACCGTAAAGTACAAAATGCCATTCACCAGCAGCGGGGAAGACTTCAGTGTTGCCGCCTGTCCCGTCTGAAACGCCCACGCCAACGCAAGGTCCCCAACGTTTGCGCGCGAAATTTGCGTCAACCGGCTATGGCGTCTTCCCGAGTAGTCGCCGTGATACGTCGGCCAGCTGTCCGCAGGCGGATTCCGCAACATCGACGCATCGACTCCCTGTGCCACAAGGGTAGAGCAAAACATGACAGACGCCAGCCACACAGTTGCAGCCATGAACCCGGGGCTCTTCAGCAATTTCTTCTCCATCAGGAACCTTTTCGTATGTTGTATCGATCGAATAGCACGCGGTCTATCGCAGCGTTTGCAGATATGCCATCAGGTTATGAATGTCGGCATCGGTATATTTGGGAAACAGCGCGACGTGCGCCTCCGCCGGAGACGCAACGGAATATTTCACGCTGCTTACGGGCCAGGAATGATACGCTCCGCTCGCGTCGCGCAGGCCCACCGTGAACTCGTCCAGATAGGCCAGCGTGCCCTTCAGAGTCTCGCCGGACGCTAATGTAACCGTGACTGTGCTCTTTGCACCGCGGGGGTAGAGCATTCGCTCTTCCAGCTCCAACCCTTCATAGCGAGAAGCGATGCCGGCCAAATCTCCGGTTGGCGAATGGCAGGACGCGCAGCCGCCCGCTCCGTTGAAATATTGTTTGCCTGCCGCTACATTTCCTGTCTGCAGGTCGGCTACCTCGACGCCGCGACGGCTTCCATTGTGGAGTTTTGCCTGGGAGCGTTGCTCGTGGATAAATGCGACCAGTTCGGCCACTTCCGCAGCGGAGAACGTGAACGGCGGCATGCCTTTTTCGGGTCGACCCAGGCGTAATACTTCGGCGATCTTATCTCCGGCAACGTCCTGCGCCACCAGCTTCGACCGCGTCAGGTCCGGACCCGTTTCGCCGCCGGCTGCATCGCGGCCATGACAGAACGCGCAATTCTGCTGGAATAGCGCGCCTCCCAATTTTGCCTGCTCCGATGGATCGACCGACGCCGAATCCGGGCGCGAATACGATGGATGCGCGCCTTCAGTCTGTCCGCTGCTTTGGGTTGTGCCTGTCTGCGACGCCGAGCTTTCCGACGGCTTGTTTGGCACGGAATTTTGCGCGGCGGCTGCATACATCGTCGCCTGCCGGCTCTGGCAGAAAATGACTCCAAGGATGACGGCGATTACGATCGCCTCTAGCTTTTTCATCGTTTTGCTTCGCTACTCCTGGTCTGCCCGTTTTGCTGCGTCCTGTCGGTCACCGAGTGCGTCCCCCCACTCGACAAGCGTGCCCGCAGATATTTGCGCCTGGATCCAGATTAGACGTTTAAGGGTTCGAACCGGAAGCAGCCGGCTTGGGATGCGTGGCGATGCTGCCCTCTGTCATGCCCAGTGCCCACTTGATGGCTTCGAAATACATTTTGCGAATATCCGGATCCTGCCACGACTCTTCCGTGTGCCCCAGCGTCGAGTAAAAAACGCGACCCTTGCCGTACATCTTTACCCAGGCCACGGGAAAATCATGATCCGTCCTGTGAATACGCGGGTTGTTGGAGTAGTCGAGCTTGCTCGCGTCCAGGCTCAGCAGAACATTCACCTTGTCGCGCGACCAGTCCTTCGGCTGATAAATCTCGTCATACTTCACAAACTCTCGCGGCAAGTGGCGTACCGCAGGAAAATTCGGCTGCTCATTCACGATCGGCGCCATGAAGGTTCCCCAGGGATGCTGGTCGAACCATCCGCCAATCATCTCGCCATACTCCGGCCAGGTGTAGTTGGTATCCAGCGCGGCATGGATTCCGACAAAACATTTTCCATCGTCCTTGATGAACGACATCATGTCCTGTTTCTGGCTGGCATCCATATCCAGTTCGCCGGTCGTACTGGCGAAGACCAGGCAGTCAAAGTAGTTCAGATTTTTCGCATTCCTTCCGAGATCTTTTTTCGTGAGCAGTTCGGTGTCGGTGCGGATTTCCGTGTCCCACAATCCACTCCGCTTGCCCATATTGGCGATGGCCACCATCGCATCGGTGACGGAATCGTGCTCGAACCCCTTCGTCTGCCCAATCACCAATACATGCTTCAGATGGATTTCCTTGGCGTGCGGCGGAGGCGGCAATTCGAAGTTGTTGACGGCCTGGCTCTGCGCCTGCACGATCGGCATGAAAGCTACGAAGCAACAAAGGGCAAGAAAAATACTGAGGATGGTACGAATATTCCGCAAGGAGATCTCCTGGGCAGCAGATTGTGTTCTGAAGCTCGCGCGTCGAAGCGAATCGCCGGCGCTGTAGGAAACGTCGTCCGCGATCGGCAACGCTTCGTTCAGCCTTCCAGCGTGGTATGTGACATTTGAAAACAGGTTCGGCGCGCCGTGCACACCCTCGCATCGCTGGCACAAAGTCTAGCTATCCGGTGTTCTGTTTGGCAACCTGTGGTCGCAGGATAGGCCCCTCACCCTTGGCGCGACAATGCTTGCGCAGAAAACTCCTAATCATTTAGTTGACAGATTCATTTCGACTGTGGCTTAATCTACGAAATGATTAGGAGATGAGTCCGTGAGTATGCCCGCGAAAGAGAAAACCAAGCAGACCCTAACCCCGCTGGAGCTAGAAATCATGCAGGTGTTATGGGAAAACGGCGCCTCCACGGTGGCCGAAGTGATCCCAAAATTGAAGGCCGAGCTGGCCTACACCACCGTGCAAACTATGTTGATGGTGCTGTTGCGCAAAGGCAAAGTGAAGCGCACACAGGAGGGGCGGGCCTTTCGCTATCGGCCTGTGGTCAGCCGTGAACGCGCCTCCGGCAGCGCCGTTGAAGACCTGGTGCGCCGCATGTTTGGCGGCTCCGCCGAAGCCCTGCTGATGGCGATGGTTGACACCCGGCAGATCAGCGCCAAAGAACTTGAGCGCCTGGCACGGAAAGTTGCAGCGGCGGAACAACTGTAAGCAACAGCGGTAAGGAGAAGCGGTATGGAACAGATCCTGATCGACTACCTCACCAATGCAGGCTGGCAGATTCCTCTGCTCGCCGGGGGAGCGTGGCTCTTCATTCGCATGGGCAAATTTGGACCGCGCACGCAGCACGGCATCTGGCTCACTGTTCTCGCTCTCGCCGTGGGCTTGCCGCTTCGTGGAGTTCGCGCGCAGCTTTCCCCTGGCACCCAGACAGCCTGCTCTGATTGCAGCATGGACGCGTCCGCGATGAACGCAAGGGAAGCGCTGCCTCGTGCTGCTATCGTTACCCAGCTCGTCGTCGCAGATCCTCAACTCTCGAAAGAGTTTTTCACCCTTCCGCGTCCCACGTTGCGACTTTCCCCCGCAGCGACAGACTGGCTGATCGGTTTCTATTTCGCCATCCTCTTCTTTGGCATGTATCGGATTGTGGCGGCGTGGCGTCGCGCGCGAGAGCTGGTGCGGGATGCCGATGCGACCGTTTTGCCGCCGCAGTGGAATGCCATTTTTCAAGAATCCGGTCGTCGCCTCAATGCCAGGCTGCCGCAACTGCGCAAGTCTGTCGATGTACGCAGTCCGGTCATCGTCGGCGCCATGCAACCGGTTCTTCTGCTGCCGGAAGATTTCGACAGCCACTCCCAGAATGAAGTGCAGGCTGCACTGTTGCACGAACTGGCGCACGTCCGCCGGCACGACTACCTGCGAAATCTTCTTTGCCGGGTTGCAGCATTGCCTGTCGCCTGGCATCCGGTGATCTATGGAGTGCAGCAGCGTATCCGCAGAACGCGAGAAATGGTGTGCGATGACATTGCGGCGTGTGCCATGCAATCGGAAATCAGCTACGCGAAATGCCTGCTCGCCATGGCCGGCAGAACTCTCCGGAAGAACGACCACGCGCATGCGGCGCAGGCGATCGGCCTGTTCGGAGACAACGTATTGGAGGAAAGAATAATGCGATTGATGCAGGAGAAAACCAAAAGCACGGGGCGGGCAAGGCTGGCACGAATCGCGAGCGGCGCGATCGCGATGATGCTCGCGATTGCGATGTCAGTGTGCTTCCACGTGACCCCAACCCTGGCCCAGGCATCTGGAACCGCTGTCACCGCGCCGGCACCTCCCATACCTCCGAATCCTCCCGCACCGGAGATGGCGGTTCCACCCGCGGCGCCTGTGCCGCCTGCGCCCAATGCAACGGTTGCCCCTGCTCCGCCGCCTGCGCCACCTATTCCGGATGCGTCGGTCGCGCCGGTAGCGCCCGTGCCGGAAGCCGCAGGCGACCCCGCTCCCGCCCCGTCGCCTACCCCAGAGCCGTCGCCCGCGCCGGCACCACGACCGCCGGCCCAGCCATCCGTGCGCAAGGGAACGGCTCTGAAGCACCCCCAGTCCAAGTCCCAAGACCAGTTCTCTGTCATCGACGATAATGGCAAGTCGATTGTCATCCGCGTGAATGAAGACCATCCGCTGACTCAGGAGGAGCAGGCTCGGATCGAGAAAGAGATGGCGGCCATGGATGCGCAGATTGCTGAGGCAACGAAGCGATTCAACAGCCCGGAATTCAAGCGGCAGATGGCCGAAATTGCCGAGCAGCAAGCCAATATGAAGCGTCTGGATTTCGTGCAGATGCAGCGCCAGATCGACGCCGCCACCGCGAAGATCAATAGCCCCGAATTCAAACAGCAAATGGCGAAGATTCAAAAACAGATTGAAAGCGGCGCCATGCAGCGCAGCATAAAAGAAGCCAGCAAGCGGATGGAGCTTGCGGAGCGGCAGCAGAGCGCCATGCAAAAGATAGACATGGCAAGAATGCAACGCCAGATCGACGCCGCCACCGCGAAGGTCAACAGCCCGGAATTCAAGCGGCGAATGGCGGATATACAAAAGCAGATTGAGAGCGGGGAGATGCAGCGCGCCATCAAACAAGCCAGTGAGCAATGGAAAGCGGCGGAAGATCGAATGCAGCAGGAGGAAATGCGTCAGCAGCAGACGAAGTAGCTCGATCTATCCTTAACAGGAATGAAGCGGAACGGGGATCGTACCGACGCCCTTGCTGCTGTGTAGCAGCTTATCTGCTCGTCCAGGGCCCCGTCGCACAAGTCGCTCTCGTGCAATAAGGCCACGGCTATATGTTGCTTGCAGCGTGCGGCGCGATGTTGCAATTAGTGGGCGGTGACATCTGGCGCAATGACCAGAAGTTCGTCGCCTCCCCATCGATAAAAGATATTTCCTGGGCGGAGAAAACGGGTCAGTGTCTGGCCGACCAGGTTGAGCATGCGATCGTCCCTTAGACTCTTCCGAATTTTCTGTCCCATGCCAATCGTTTCATCTACAGTAAGGACAACCCAATGGGCAGAGCTCGGTGCATCGTTAGGAGATGATCCTGTGTGTTTTTCGGCGACCGCAAACTTTACCGGAAGTGCTGTACTTGGCGCCATCGGGATAGCCACGATGGCAGAGGTCAAGCATCGCCGGGAATTGCTCTTCGCTTCGCTGCCGTGCCTGTTTGCGCTGCACCAATTTACTGAAGGATTCGTCTGGCTGGGAATCCACGGCAAGATTTCCCAAGCGGCCCTGCAGGGTGTCGCCGCCGCCTATGTTTTGTACGCGCAGGGACTACTTCCATTTCTCCTGCCGTTGAGTGTGCTGTTGATTGAGCCAACTCGGCACCGGCGAAGTCGCATGATGTACTTTCTCGCGCTTGGCACGGGTTTGACGCTCTACATCCTATGGGGATTGATGATGGATCCGCTGCAGGTGTACGCCCACGGCCACAGCATTGTGTACAACAACGCGCTTACGACAACCAAACCTGTAGCCGTTCTGTATGTGATTGCGACATGCGGCGCATTGTTTTTCTCCGGCTTCAAGGACCTGGTCATTCTGGGATGGCTCAACATGGTTGGCCTGATCATCGTGATGCTGGTTATGTCCTACGCGTTCACATCGGTGTGGTGCGCGTATGCCGCGATCGTCAGCGTTGTGATCTATTTCTTTTTCCGGCGCAGCCGCGGAGTGCGGCCCGTGAAATATGTACTCGCCGTCTAATTGGATCTATCGAATGTACTGATGCAAAGTTTACGCACAGCGCGTCTTTCGATCTGACTAGGGCTGACGTCCACACGCTGATTTCTGGATCGAGACAAAAAAGCCTGGGGGGCGCATTCAGTGCGGACCCCCAGGCGTGCTTTCAGGTCAGCGATTTATTGGCCGGACTGCGGTCCGTCGCCGGGACCACCCGATCCGAAGCGATGCTGGAAAAATTCCTTCCGCATTTCCTGCAGTTTCAGTTTCTGGTCCGGCGTCAGCGCGGCGCGCATATCCAGATGGAAATTGACAGCTGCCTTGGCCTGCGTCAGTTTCGCAGCGCTGACCTCTTCCAGCTTGCTGTTGATTGCGCCGCGATTGGGATTCTCGGCAGACATCAACTCTCTTAATTCCAGATGCTTCACCTGCAGGTCGGCGCGATTGCGAATCTCAGCCTTCCGGAAGTCGAAGGTTTCGGTGCGAATCTTCTGCGCCTGCTCCGGCGTCATGCCGATCCGCTCGCGAAACGTAGGATTGTTGGCCAGTCGCGCCAGCATGAATTCATGATGGCGATGCCTTCCATGGCCCCATCGCATGTCTCCGCGATCCCACGGGCCGGGGCGATTCGTCGGCTGCTGGTGCATTCCGCCATGCCGATATTGCTGGTTGGGCCCAGCTTGCGACTGTGAGGGGGGAGGCGGGGGTGCCGAGGCCGGCGCGGCATTCTGGCCAAAGGCCAGCGGCAACGATACGGCAAGGGAAACGAGAGCGAGCGCAACTTTCGAGTGAATTCGCATTTGTTCTTCTCCGGTATTTCAGACGCAACGTGTGATCGAGTGCATCTTGATCCGCGAACGTTGCCTGCTTTACATCACAACGTTCGGCATTCCTATAGACACGGTCGTCGGGGGAGAGTTTCGCTTGCACACCGCATATTTATTGAGCGTCCGGTGTTGCACTCCAGGCGCACTTCACCCGTGCATCCATCCGTACAGGATGCACGCAGCCATGGTGCTGGCTGGGGGAGAGACGAATTTCTACTCCGCCAAGTTTCAAAGGGGAAGGGAATTGACCAGGTTGGTGACCGCTGTCACACGACGCCAACATGTCTCCCGTTTATGCTATGAAGTAGGGAGCCTATGAAAACTGTGTTTGTTGTGGGCGCTGGCCCAGCGGGATTGTTTGCCGCCCAGAAAATAGCCTTATCCGGTCACCAGGTGTTCCTGTTCAACCGGGATATCAAGCCGGGTGGCCTCGCCGAGTACGGCATCTATCCTCTCAAGGACAAGATGAAGTTCGGCTTGCGCAAGCAGTTTGCCAAGGTTCTCGCGTTGCCCAACGTTCATTATTTTGGACACGTCAAGATTGGCGAGCAAGGTGATCTAACCTTGGCCGATCTGCGCGCCATGAATCCCGCAGCCATGGTTTTTGCCTGCGGCGCCCAGGGTTACAACGCTTTGGGCCTGCCCGGCGAAGAGTGTTTCGGCGTGTATTCCGCCAAGGATTTTGTCTACGGTTACAACCAGCTGCCGCCCTATGCCACCCGAGATCTCTCCACCGGTAAGCGTGTCGCCATCATCGGCATGGGGAATGTTGCCGCCGATATCATGCGCTGGCTGTTGCGAGATTGCCCGGATCGACAGACGGAAGAAGTGATCGTCGTCGCGCGTCGCGGCCCGTACGAAGCCAAGTTCGACAAAAAAGAAATCGAGCACGTGGAAGAGTACATTTCGCGCCAGGATTTTCTGCGCGAACTGGATCGCATCCGCCCAATCTGCGAGGCCTGCAACCAGGATCTTTCGCTGGAAAAGCTGGGCGAATCCACCTTCCCATTCCTGACCAAGACATTTCCCGCAGAGGATCGCCCCAAGCTGACCTTCCGCTTCCTCTCCTCACCCAAAGAGGTGATCGCCGGTCCTGACGGGCGCATTGAGAAGCTCGTTGTCACGGAAAACAATCTTGTCCTCCGCGCCGACGGCAGCACGGCAGCACGTGCCACGGACAGGACCGCTGTGCTCGATGTGGATACTCTGATTTTTGCCATCGGCGACAAGCATGATCCTTCCGTCGGACTGCCTATGGGTCCCGATGGCTATGCCACTCGACCCGGTCCAGATTCACTGAAAGAACCCGCATACGAAGCCTGGGACCCGGCACGCAACGAATCGCTGCACGGCATTTTCGTTGCCGGATGGGCACGTCGCGCCAGCACTGGGCTGGTCGGTATCGCTCGTCACGATGGGGAAGAGGGCGCGAAAAAAGTCCTGGAGTATTTGCAGGATGCGCCGGAGAGCGGAGAGCTTTCCCCGGAGGCTCTGGTCGCCGCATTGCAGGCCAAAGGCGCGACTCCCATCACCAAGCAGGATCTCGAAATCCTTGGCCGCATCGAAGAACAACAGGCGCGTCAGCGCAACCTGACATCATTCAAATACTCCGACGACGACACCATGCTGCAGGCCATCCAAAGCGAGCGCGAAACGCTGTCCATTCGATAACGGTGTCTCCGCAACCTTACTGCGTCGTCGAATCAGCTCCTGGCAACACGTGGATGGTCTGCAGCCAGGTCTCCGCTAACCGGGGCCAGTGCGTGATCGGCAATGCGGTTGGCCGCAATCCATATCCATGCCCGCCCTGCGTATAGATGTGCATTTCGGCGGGAACTCCTGCATGCTTGAGAGCCATAAAATACACGATGGAATTTTCGACATGCACCGGATCATCCTCCGCCTGTACCAGGAATGTTGGCGGAGTCTGTGCTGTGACCTGAATCGCGGTATTCGGCTCAAAGTTCTTTTCCGACAGCGCCAGGTAGCCGGGATAAATAATGATCGCGAAGTCGGGGCGGCAACTGAGTTGATCGGCGGCATCGACGGCGGGATAGATTCGCTTGTCGAAGTGCGTGCTCAGTGCGGCGGCCAAGTGTCCTCCCGCGGAAAAGCCCAGCACTCCAATTCGATTCGGATCGATATGCCACTCGTTCGCGTGTTCGCGCACCATGCCAACCGCTCGCTGCGCATCCTCCAATGCTGCCGGTGATTTCGGATACGGTCCGGAGTTAGGTACACGATACTTCAGCAGAATGCAATTCACTCCAATCGAATTGAGCCAGTCGCAGACCTCCGTCCCTTCCAGGTCGATCGCGAGAATCTGATATCCGCCACCAGGAAACACGACCACCGCGGCGCCCGTGTTACTTGCCTTCGGCGCATAGAGCGTCAGTGTGGGATCGGAAACGTTGCCCAGCCGGACCAATGGCTGGCCCGCAATCAGCGGTTGCTGGGGCGTGGTGGTATTGACCTGCGGCGCGGGATTTGCGGTCGCGTCTGGCGCGCCATTCGGCCACAAGTGCAGGGTCCCATGGCCGGGGGCCGGCTGCCATGCCGGATTTTGCGCCATCAGCGTGGCCGCGCTACATGCAAGGACAGACAGGATCAGCAAAAGGGTGCGCTTCATGGGGGTCTTTAATTTTTATTCGTACCGATCTTCGCACTCGACCGGTTGGGAACGCAAATCACGCTCCGTCATAACCTGGCGCGGGAAAGTGAAATTCACTGCAGACGGTCTGCAATCTTCTGCCCAGTAGTTACTCGCAGCAGTGATGGGGAAGACGGCGCCAAAAAAATTACACAGGGCAGGCAAGCCGCATCCAAGGAATTGATTTTCCCCTGCAACACACCTCCCGCAACAGTTCAAGGCTCCGCTCGCTTGCATGCATGTGATAGGCTCAAACAGAATTGCTGCCCTGGCGCGGCAGCATTACCCCCACAATTCCATTTTGGAGTGACCGATTCGATGGGTCGCGGCGATGTCCGTCGAGGTGTTCTAGGCGGTTGCCTTGCGCTATTTTTGTTGCTGAATCACCACGCGCGCGGCGGAACCATTCCGGTCGGCGCGACCCTTGAAGTGCGGCTGGAGGCGCCCATCAGCTCTTACTCCACCGCCAAAGGAAAACAGGTCTCCTGTCTCTTGATCGCCCCGGTCAGCGCAGATGGAAAAGTTCTGCTGCCGATGGGCGTCACCTTGAAAGGCTCCGTCGTCGCCGTGCGCAAGGTGGGCCTCGGCTTCGTCCATGAGACTGCCCAGATTGACCTGGTCTTGCAGACCCTGGTGCTTTCCGACGGAACCTCGGTGCCACTGCCCGTCCAGCTCACGCAAGTGGAAAATGCGCGCGAAAGTGTCGATAAGGAAGGCCGCATTCAGGGCATACGTTCTACTTCGACGCTGAGTCAGCGTGCCTCCGGCGTGGTGAGCATGCTCTCGTTAGGCAATCCCATTGCCGCCGTGTTTACGGTCGCGGCCTCCAGTTCGGTGCTTCGCTTCTCGGAGCCTGAAATCCTGTTGCCCACCGGAACGGAGATGACGGCGAAGCTGACCGCTCCCATCGAAATTCCAGCGCAGCATATTGACCCCACGCCAATCGTGACCACCACGGCAGCGGAGGCGATGCAGCTACGCGCCATGATTCGCAAGATGCCGTTTCGCACTGACACGGACGGGACCCCGCATGTTCCTTCCGACCTGACCAACCTGATGTTCATCGGTAGTTCCGGCGCCATTGAGAAAGCGTTTGCGGATAGCGGATGGGAGCCGGTGGATGAATTGAACGCCCAAACCACCTACAGCACGGTCCGCTCCATTGCGGAAAATCAAGGCTATCGTCGCGCTCCCATGTCGACCCTGCTGCTGGATGGCGTGGCCCCGAAGTATGCCTACGCCAAGACGCTGAATACGTTTTCCAAGCGCCATCATCTGCGCATATTTTCCAGCGATGCTACCTGGCAGGGCGAACCCGTCTGGAACTCGTCTTCCACCCACGATATCGGCATCGGCTTTTCAAAAAAGAACAAAACGTTCATCCACCTTATTGACTCCAACATCGACAACGAGCGCGCCAAGGTGGTGAACGATCTGCTTCTGACCGGCTGCGTTAGCGGAGTGCAAATGGTGAGCCGTCCCTGGGTGCCAAGGGATGCGAAAAATGGAACCAACGAGGCATTGCTCACTGACGGCAAAATCGCCGTCATCCAACTGAACAACTGCGACAAGCCGAAAGAAGATTACTCCGACGATGGGCCGGTGCCATTGCCCGTGCACGGCAACGCGGCCGACAGGTCCACGCGTCAAACCGTGCTCACCTTGCGCAACAATATTCTGCGCGACAATGTCGCCGTCAGTGCCTACTCCGGCATTCGCTACGCCACTCAGTCAAAAGAGAAAAAAGAAAGTGAAAAGGCTGCTCGCGTGGTCAATGTCAACGATCAGGAGTTCGATGTCGAACAAGGGTTCCATGCCAATGAAGCCTACGCCGCGTCATCTTCCGCTCCCATGCCCACGGTTAAACAGCGTCGCATCGCTGCCTGGACGCCGCCTTCCGTTGAGTTGGGAGTCCATTCCGGCTGGGCAGGTTATGCCGGCGGCAATGGCGGGGAAATCGGCTACCTGCTGAATTCCATTGATTCGCCAGGCAGCAGCCAGATATTGATCGTCCTCGGCGACGCCCTCGATAACGGCTGGAACATCGGCGGCTCAGTGGTGCTGGACTCGCAGAAATATTTTTCTCACGAATTCAGCTACGACCACAGCTTTACAACATTTGTCATCGGTCTCGCCGTCATTGATCACGAGACCACCACGCCCTCGCAAGATCCGCTGTTTGCGTTTGCCAACACTGGACTGCAAACTTCGCAATTCAGCTATGATTTGCTGATTAACGGCCGCCCGAAGACCTCGCGTTGGCGACCCTACCTCGCTGTCGGTCCAGCGCTGCAGTTGATGCACCTTTCGGATGCCCCGATCAAGAAAGCGCCCAACTATTTCAAGCTCGGCCTAAGCAGCGTTGGCCTCATTACTGCTGCTTACGATTTCGGGTCTACGCCGCCGCTCGAGGGTGGCGGAATCTTTCAGTTCGGCTTTAATTATGGCGTGGGTGTTCGCTATCGCCTGACGCCGCGATGGATGATTCGCGCGGATTATCGCGAGACCATTATCTCTCAGCCAGACTTCTGGTCGAAGTCGCGCAACGATATTCTCAACAACCTCTATGCGCCCGATTACACCCTTCAGGAAGTGGGTCCGGTCTTCGACAGCGCCATGCGAGAGCAGCACGCCACTGCTGGCGTCTCTTTCACCTTCTAAATCTGAGCATTACGCCCTAGATTCCGGAGGGGTCCGATCGCTTCTCTGATGGTAGGAAGATGAAGACTTCTGTCCCGTTTTTGCCGGGCACAGTGCTGCTGGTGATCTTGATTCGACCCCCATGTTTTTCGACCAGTTGTTTCGCCACCCATAGCCCGATGCCGGTTCCGTGTTGCTCCTTGGTCGTGAAGAATGGCTCGAAGATTCTCGCCAGATGCTCCGCTTCAATGCCGCTGCCTTCGTCCCGAACGCGAATCTCAACCTCTGTGCCGTCCCCGTCGGATGTAGACCTTGTTTCTAGGTAGAGCGATTGCCCCGGTTCCATCGCGTCGATGGAGTTGGCGATGATGTTGGAGAACACTTGCAATAACTCCCCGCGGCTGGCCGTCAACGGATGGGACGCCTGGAATTGGCGATACACCGTGATGTTCTTGGATGTGAGCTTCGATCGATAGACGGTGAGGACGCTTCCCAGCAGTTCGTCGACGTGGACAGCGCTTGGTCTACCGGTGTCGCGATAAAAGCCCAGCGTTTGCCGCGCAATGTGGGAGACCCGCTCAATTTCCTTCTCGGCGGTGTCTAAGTAGCCACGGGTTTCGCTACCAGCGACGCAGCTTCCGCGAGCCAGAAAAATCAGGTTCAGCACGGCTTCCAGCGGATTGTTGATTTCATGAGCGATCGTGGCCGCCATGCGTCCTGCGGCTGCCAGCTTTTCCGACTGGATGAGCGATCGTTCCATGTGCTTCCTGGCCGTGATGTCTCGCGCAATTTTTGAGCTGCCGATGACCCGTCCGGCGTTGTCTCGGATGGGCGAAATCGTCAACGAAACTTCGATGCGTTGTCCGGATTTGCTGATTCTCGTTGTTTCGAAATGCTCGATCCGCTCGCCCGCTCTCAACTTCCGCAGAATCTCGCTCTCCTCCGCATGCAGTGCTTCGGGAATCAGGCGCAGGATCGACTGTCCGACAATCTCTTCCGCCGTGTATCCATACATGCGGTGCGCAGCTTTGTTCCAGCTGGTGATGATGCCGCTGAGATCCTTACTGATGATTGCGTCCTCAGACGAATCGATAATGGCGGCCAGCAAAAAGCGAGGATCCTCGGCTAGATATTCGCCTGTGACGGACGGAGCTTCTGGGTTTCGAATCAAGGACATTCGCCTCCGTCATTCGACCGAGCTGGGACAGGGCAGTAGCGCGTCGATTTGGGATCCGTTTTCAAACACCCTGTTGGATGCTTCGAAAACAGTCGGCGAAAACATTTATCGCATCAAATCAGTTGTCGAGCGGCATCAATCCCGTGGAGCTGTTGGTCATACCGGTCGGCTCCTCGGCAGTTACTCTTGTGCGCCGTGATGATCGTCCGCAAATTCCTCCGTGAGCCAAGCTTCAAATCCCTGCAGGCTTTGCGCGCGATGCAGAAAATTCTGGACCAGGATTTCTCCTGGTTGCGAGCCTCCAGGCTCCAG
>JAJYBW010000416.1 GCA_021778815.1 Acidobacteriota bacterium
TGGAAGTTTTGCGACCGACACGCAGCCGCTGGCGCGGTTAAACGTGTCAGTGATTGCGAAGGAAGGCGACAACATTGCGCGCGGCAGTTCGGGCGGGGGCGGGCGCGTGCTGCTGGACTTTTTCCTAACGGACAAAACGCCGGAGTATTTTGCGCTGGAAGCGGCGCGTCAGGCGGTGTTGCAACTGGGCGCCGTGCCTGCGCCTGCGGGCGAAATGCCGGTGGTGCTGGGTCCGGGATGGCCGGGAGTGTTGCTGCATGAAGCTGTCGGGCACGGATTGGAAGCGGATTTCAATCGCAAGAAGACGTCGGCGTTTGCGGGTCTGATCGGGCAGATGGTCGCGAGCCCCAAGGTGACGGTGGTGGATAACGGGACCATGCCGAATCGCAGAGGCAGCTTGAACGTGGATGATGAAGGCTCGCCGACGCAAGAAACGGTCCTGATTGAAAACGGCGTGCTGAAGGGATATATGAGCGACAAGCTTTCGTCGCGACTGATGGGCATCGCCGACACCGGCAATGGCCGTCGCGAAAGCTATCAACACATCCCCATGCCACGCATGACCAACACCTACATGCTGGCGGGCGAAGACGATCCGGCAGACATTATCCGCAGTGTTCGGCGAGGCTTGTATGCGGTGAATTTCGGCGGCGGGCAGGTGGACATCACCAACGGCAAATTTGTTTTCTCCGCCTCGGAAGCCTACCTGATTGAAGATGGAAAGATCACCGCGCCGGTGAAGAACGCAACCTTGATTGGCAATGGACCGGAGTCGCTGAAATATGTGTCCATGGTGGGCAACGATTTAAAGCTAGATGAGGGCGTGGGCACCTGTGGCAAAGCAGGACAAAGCGTTCCGGTCGGGGTTGGCATGCCTACGATCAAGCTGGACAAAATGACTGTCGGCGGCACAGGAAATTAACGCACGGCTTCGACCCAAGAGGAAACCGCTTCATGAAGAATGCAACTGTCACTGTATCGGAAAACATGATTTCGACTGAATTTGTAACTGACATTGTTACAAAGGCATTACAGGCTGGCGCCAGCGATGCGGAAGCCGTGTTTTCGGAAGGCGATGAGTTTGAAACCCTAGTGCGTTTAGGCCAGGTGGAGCAGTTGAAGGAAGCCGGCTCACGCGCGCTGGGTTTGCGCGTGTTCCAGGGGAACCGCACTGCTTCCACTACAACCAGCGACCTGACCGCCGAAGGTATCGAGAAGCTGATTTCCGGCGCGATGGCGCTGGTGCAGGTGACATCCGAAGATCCTTTTGCGGGACTGCCGGAGCCGGAGGAATTCGGCAAGCTGACGGAGGATCTCGACCTTTATTACGACGACGTATATTCACTGCCCGCAGCGGAGCGGATTGAGTATGCGCGTCGCACGGAAGCCGCGGCCATGGCGGCCGATACGCGGATTCAAAACTCCGGCGGCGGCAGTTTCGATGCGGCCACCGGACGCAAAATCATGGCGAACTCGCGTGGGTTTGTCGGCGAAGTTCGTCGCTCGTCATGTTCGATCGCGGCGCAGCCCATTGCATTATCTGCCGATGGCGGTATGCAGCGGGATTACTGGTACTCCAGCCAGCGGTCTCTGGGGCTATTGGATTCGCCGGAGTCGGTGGGGATCGAAGCGGCGCGGCGGACAGTGCGAAAATTGGGGGCGCGTAAGGTTCCCACGCAGCGCGTGCCGCTGGTGTTTGCGCCGGAGGTTGCCAACTCGATCCTGGGGGCAATCATGGGCGCGATCAATGGGAATGCGGTGTATCGCAGCTCCTCATTTTTAGCCGGCAAACTTGGCGAGGCGGTTGCCGGCACCAACCTGACGATCATTGACGATGGTACGACGCGTGGAGGATTTGGCAGCTCGCCGTTTGATGGTGAGGGCTTGCCGACGCGGCGCAAGATTGTGCTCGACAAGGGCGTGTTGAGCAGCTATTTGCTGAACACCTACACGGCGCGGAAATTGGGTTTGCGATCGACTGGAAATGCTTCGCGCGGACTGGCGGGTGCGCCGGGAATCAGTTGCGGGAATTTTTATCTGGAGCCTGGAGAGAAGACTCCGGAGGAGATTATCGCTGCGATTCCCAATGGTTTATACGTCACGGACCTGATTGGGCATGGAGTCAATATTGTGACCGGAGATTATTCCCATGGGGCTTCGGGACTGTGGATCGAAAATGGGGAGCTGTCGTATCCGGTGGAGGAAATTACGGTGGCGGGCAATTTGAAGGAGATGCTGCACAATATTTCCAGCATCGGGAATGATCTGATTTTTCGCAGCTCGGTGGCGTGTCCTACGATCGTGATCGAGGGCATGACGATTGCGGGCGAGTAGTCGGTTTCTACCGAAGCGCGCCAGCGTCAAACGAACCCACGTCTCAGATGCGAGACGTGGGGCGAGGGGATTTTCTTTCATGCGGCGGCGTCTTCGTCTGTGGGCAGGGCTTCTGCGTCGACGACGCGAGCCAGGTGAACGCCAAACCAGCGCTTGTCGTCGTACCAGCTTTGCTCCAGAACATAGCCGCTTTTCTGAAGTATTTCTTCCACTTGTTCCGGGCTGAATTTATAGCTGTTTTCTGTATGGATGGATTCTCCGCGTTTGAATCCAAAGTTGCGATGCAGTAATTCGACATGCACCATCTGATTGCACTTGCTGTCCAGATGCATTTCAATGCGGCTCTGGGCGGCGTTCCAGATGGCACGGTGGGCAAAGGCATCCAGTTCGAAGTTTGCTTCCAGCTCACGATTGAGGCGAGCGAGAATATTTTTGTTGAATTCGGCGGTGACACCGGCGCGATCGTTGTAGGCGGCTAGCAGGGGCGCAACGTCTTTTGCCATGTCGGTGCCTAACAGCAATGCATCCCCCGGTTGCAACTGGGTGCGCAACCAGCGCAATAAATCGACTGCATCCTCAGGATCGAAATTGCCAATGCTGGAGCCGATATAGAGCGCCAGCCTGCGTCCACTTGACGGAAGATTCAGG
>JAJYBW010000417.1 GCA_021778815.1 Acidobacteriota bacterium
AAGGCTGGAATGTTGCCGACGGAAAGATCGCCTTCAGCCACGCCGGGTATGAATCCGGCGCCTTAAAAACTGCGATCGCAAGCGACCTGAAAAGTCCGAATTTCTCCCTCGTCGACGCCGCTAATGACAAGGTCGTCCTGACAAGACCCGTCGAACAGAAAAAGACCGACCTTGGCAACTATCAGGTTTTGGATTTCTCGCAGGTTCAGCAGCCCGGCACGTATTTCCTCCGCGCAGGAGACACTACGACTCGCACATTTCGTATTGGCGAAGATGCGTGGCGAAACAGCGTCGTCAAAGCCATCAACTTCATGTACAGCGAGCGCTGCGGCACGGTCATCCCCGGCATCCACGGCATCTGCCATCAAGATGACTACACGTTTCATGGCGACAAGCGCATTCTCGTCAATGGCGGTTATCACGATGCCGGAGACTTGACTGCGACCGGCAACACGCCCGCCATGGCCTATGGATTATTTGAACTGGCGGAACGCCTCAAGCAGCAAGGTGAAGACCCCGCGCTTTATAACCGACTGGTCCTCGAAGCGGAGTGGGGCCTGAACTGGGTGCTGAAGACGCGCTTTGGCGACGGCTATCGCACCACCGGCCAGTTAATCAGTTATTGGACCAATGGAATTATGGGCGACGCCGATGACCGCTTCGGCCCGGCTGTGAATGATCCTGAATGGAATTTCAGAGTGGCCGCCGTTGAGGCACTGGCCGCCCGCGTGTTGAAGGCCAGCGATCCCGAGCTGGCGAATCGTAGTCTCGCCACCGCTAAAGAAGATTGGCAGTTCGCCGTCACCGGGCTTCAAATTGCTCCACCGCTTCCGGAAATCTACGGCCAGAAAGATGACCTGGAAAGAATTTCCTTCGGCGCGATAGCATCGATCGATCTATTCCGTGCCACCGGCGACCAACAGTATGCTGACGAAGCTGTGACTCTGGGCAATCAAATCCTGGCATCGCAGGAAAGAAAATTGCAGCCGTGGAGCATTCCGATGACGGGCTACTTCTACACTGGCCCGGATCGCAAAGCTCTCTTTCATCGCTTCCACATGGGGGAGGAAGAGCAACCGATCGTCGCGCTGGCCCATCTCTGCGCAGCTCTTCCGCAGAATCCCAACTGGATGCGGTGGTACTCCGCCATCGTTCTTCACTCGAAGTACTATCAACAGGCAGCCGCCACCGTCGATGCACCATACAACATGTTGCCGGCTGCTGTGTACCGTGAAAGCGAAGCGGACCTGCTGCCTCATTCCAAAACTTGGACTCCGCTGCGCACCGCCGACCGAACCACCTATCTGGATGAAGTTCACCGCGGCCTGCCTTTGGGTGGAGAATATTACCTTCGCCGTTTTCCCGTCTGGTTTGATTTCCGCGGCAACTCCAGCGTGCTCCTCTCGGAGGCCAAGGCTCTTTCTGCTGCGGCCCAGTTGCGCGGCAACATCGATGCGGAAAATTTAGCGCAGCAGCAGGCGCAATGGTTCGTCGGCAGAAATCCCTTCTCCGCCAGCATCATGTATGGCGAAGGATACGATTGGACGCCGCTCTATAGTGTTCGCTCTGGACAAATGGTCGGAGCGATTCCCGTTGGCATTGAGACAAAAGGCACGGCCGACGTTCCCTATTGGCCAAACCAGATCTGCTGGACTTACAAGGAAGTTTGGACGCAGCCCGTTGGCGAATGGATATGGCTGATGGGGGATCTGAGCGGACCTGCGGTCGTGCGCGGGGTGGTCGATACCAAGTCGAGCGCTCCTGTGCGATTTGTAAATCGCGAAACCGGCACGGTCACCGACGCGACCATCAATTCAACCAACGGAACCTTTCGCGCCGCCATTCCGCAGGGGCAATATACCGTCGAGACAGGATCGGTACGCACATCCCTGACAGCACTCTCCGCAGGATCGTATCAGTTGGATCTCCGCCGAGACAAGGCCGTCGACTTCTCCGTCAGTTCCAAGGAACTAGCCTCGAACGAGGTACTGTTGCAAGTCGCCGCACAGGGCACGGGAGCCCACACCTTCACCGTACGTGTCAACAATTTGGCGTTGATGGAACCGAATACGAAGCCGGTCGACTTAAGCGAGCGCAGCAAGAGCGAAATCACCTGGCATGCACGAGTGATCGACCAAGCATCGCCTTGGGTCGCCATCGTGTTACCCGACGGCCAACTCAATCAGCATCAGGAGATGACAGGCATCGCGGTCAGCAAATAGCACCGGCCGAGGCCGCTGTTTATTTCGAAGCTGGTGCATGTGCGACGTCGATCGCCGTAACGGAAGGCTGGCCATAGTTCGCGGAATAGATATGAGTCACCGTCGGATCGACTGCGAGCGCATAAGGGTTGCTTCCCGCCTGCAGCGTGCCCACGACTGTGTCCGTCGCCCCATCAATCGCGGTCACACTGTCGCCATGTACGTTCGCGACATATACCCGATGATGAACAGAATCGATCGCGATTGCCTGCGGATGTTTGCCCACAGGAAGGGTCGCAATCACCTTCCCTTTCGCCGCGTCGATCACGCTCACAGTTTGATCTCCGTAATTCACAACGTAAATTCTATGAATGACTGGGTTCACCGCAACCGCGCAAGGGATCGCTCCCACCGGAATGGTATGCACCACGTGGGTCGTCTCGTTCATCGCGACTAGATCGGCGGTCCCCGTGTGGCCCAGGTACAAAGTATTCGTTAAGGGATCGAAAGTCATTCCCCACAAGTGCGTTCCCACCGCGACCCTGCGAATTGTTTCCGTTGCGCCGTCCAGAATCCGAACATTAGGATCCTCATAGCTCATCAGAAATATAGTGTTGTTTCGCGAATCGATTTCAATTCCATCCGCGCTACCGGCCTTCATCGCGTGGGCCGTATTCGTCGCACCATCGATGACCGTCACCATGTCACTATAGGTATTCGTGACATATACCTTGTTCGTTACGTCGTTGA
>JAJYBW010000418.1 GCA_021778815.1 Acidobacteriota bacterium
CACGCGTGTAACGATAGTAGCCGCTGAGACTTTCCCCATCATGCTCGCCGGTGACTTGCGCCTTCGATACCACGACAGCCGTGCTGCCAAACACGCGAATCTTGCGATCCCATGTATGGATGTGACTAAACTTTGTCGTGCCTTTTTTGAAGCTGTCAATGGTCTCTGCCTTGGTCGCCAGCGTGCCATCCCCATAAATCCCCAGATAATCCTCAGAAAGCATGGTCGCCATGGTGGCCGTATTTGCAGTCAACTCCGCTTGCTGCCACATGCGTTCCAATCTCTCAATGATGTGGACGATCTGCCTGGGCTGGGGGTGGGGATGCGGCAGGGACGTGGCATGCGCAGCAGGTAGGCACAGTAACAACAGCAGAATTCCTACGCTTCCGCGTGCGAGGCTCTGCGCTTCTGAGGGTCGAATCGTGGAGTGACACTGCGCTGGCATGGCTGTATCGGGATGTTAGTTCGAGCCTTCGCCGGAGTCAAAGGGTAATTCGTAAATTTCAACGACGTCCGGCTACATCTAGTCACTAATTTACGCTAGCTTTACGCCAGTGCGTTCAAATCCTCGACGCTGCGTTCCTTCATCCACTGGAAAAGTCCGCCGATGGCGTACTTGTGAAAGTGCGGCGAGGCCCGATGCGCTTCCAGCGCCGCCTCGTCGCGATACTGCTCATAGATCATCACCAGACTGGAGTCGCCCGCCAGCTCGTGCGGAATATAACTGATGCATCCCGGTTCCTGGCGAGACGCTGCCGCCAGTTGCTGCACGGCTTCCAGAACCTGTTTGCGATCTTCCTGGGCAAATCGCATACGCACGATAAATGAAATCATTCCAGCTTCTCCTCGGGATAGGCTTCCCGTCTGTCGCAATACGTGGGGATCGCGTCGCAGGCAAACTGGCGACAAGGGCTCTGCGGATTACGCCTTTCACAAGGCGAAATTGCACTCCATGTTTCACCGGGTCGATCATTTTGGGCTTGCCGACATGCGTTCAAGCGTCGCTGCGAACTCAGGCAATACGATCGTCTGATCGCGGTCAGGTCCGGTCGAGATCATTCCGATCTTTGCGCCGGATTCCGCTTCCAGAAACTTTAAATACTCTTTTGCCGCCGACGGCAGGGCATCGAAGCTTCGAACATTCTCCGTGGGTTTATCCCAACCCTTCATCACGGTGAGTATCGGCTCAATTGACTCCAAGCCTCGTACATCCGCCGGAATCGTGTCGGTGATCTTTCCGTCAATCCTGTAGGCGGTGCACACAGGGATTTCCCGTAGCGTATCCAGCACGTCCAGCTTGGTGACCACCAGCCATTCCGTACCGTTAATCTGGGTGGAATAGCGCAGGAGCGGTAAGTCCAGCCACCCGCAACGCCGCGGCCGTCCCGTCACCGCTCCATATTCCTGACCGCGCGAGCGAATCTCCTCACCCTGGGCATCGTGTATCTCTGTTGGGAAGGGTCCTTCTCCCACCCGCGTCACGTACGCCTTGGTCACGCCAATCACCGTGCCAATCTTTGTCGGTCCGACGCCTGTTCCGGTGGCCGCTCCGCCCGCCGTCGCCGAAGATGAGGTGACAAACGGATAGGTCCCATGATCGATGTCGAGCAGCGTGCCTTGTGCTCCCTCAAACATGATGCTTCCGCCAGCCTTCAGCGCGTCGTTCAGCATGCGGGAGGTATCGGCGACAAACGGCGCCAGGGCTTCCGCCGCGCACGCATATTCTTCGTACATCTTGTCGGGATCGATCGGCTCACTGGCGAACAGCGCATGCGCGATTGTATTTTTTTCCTGGCAGGCATTCTTGATGTGCGTGCGCAGCAGTTCCGTGTTCAGCAGGTCGACAACCCGCAGGCCGCCGCGCTTCATCTTGTCTTCATAGGCCGGCCCGATCCCGCGGCTGGTGGTGCCAATCTTCATCCGGCCCGGAGCATTCTCAGACGCCAGCTCAATCATGCGGTGGTAGGGCAGGATCACGTGCGCCCGGTCGGAGACAAAGAGCTGTCCCGCCACATCCACGCCCAGCTCTTTCAGCCGCGCGACCTCGGACAAAAACGCCATCGGATCCAGCACAACGCCATTGCCGATGACGGCGCGGCAGTCTGGCCGCAGCACCCCGCACGGCACCAACTGCAACACAAATTTCTTGCCGCCAATAATGACGGTGTGTCCGGCGTTGTGGCCGCCGGCGTAGCGCGCCACCACGGAAAATCGTCCGGACAGGACGTCGACAATCTTGCCTTTGCCTTCATCACCCCACTGGGCGCCCAAAACCACTGCAGTCTTCGCTTGCATTTCGACTCGTTTCCGCTCGTTTCCGAGGCCCGGGCACGCGGAGGCTTCCATGGTTCAGAAGGCGGCTCCAACTGCGTCCGGCCACGATTGGTATGGCAACAATGTTGTGCAGGAGGGTTGCTGGCGATTCGCCAACACTTCATGTACTCAACAAGAATCCTATACTACGGGGGGACACGATCAAAGCACAAAGCAGACGCGCCCCGACCTCTCGTGCGGAAGAAGAAGTGTATCGATGCCGGAACTACCTGAAGTTGAAACCATTGCCAACGGCGTCGATGCGCGAGTGCGCGGACGCTCCATCGTTTCTGTCTGGCTGGGCTCGAAGCCGGAACCCTTTCGTTCGACGCCGGCTGAACTGATCAAAGCCTTGACATGCAGCACCATTGAACGCGTTCGTCGCGTGGGCAAACATATTGTTGTCGATTTGACGCGAGCGTCCGCCCCCACCCGCCGGCGCTCGACCGCCGCTGCAGTGAAAACAAAACCGTGGCGCGGACAATGGCTCGTCCACCTCGGCATGACCGGCCGTCTCCTTGTGTGTCAGGCGGGTGAGCCGACACCGAAGCACACTCACGCCATCCTGCAACTCGACGATGCCCGCGAAGTTCGCTTTGTCGATCCCCGCCGCTTTGGTCGTCTGTCTGTCC
>JAJYBW010000419.1 GCA_021778815.1 Acidobacteriota bacterium
CACGGCCATCAACCTCCCGAACGGAGCAGCGGCCTGCGGCTGTGCCCTCGCATCCGGGATTGCCCTGTCGAGTCATTGACGGAATCGCGGAAGGTACCGGTAACAATGTCCTAGTCGCCTGCAGGCGCCTTCACTTCAGGATGCAGCTGAGGGTTCCACTGGTTTTTGCCGCTAGCATCCAGCGTCAGCGTCAGTGTGCCTTGCTGGCCCTCTTTCACATACGGCCCCTTGCCGGAGTGCGGCAATTCCTTGTTGTCGGAGAACTCGACTTTCATGCGTCCCGCATTCTGGAGTTGAATGCGGTAGATATACGTTGTTCTGGCAGCGAGGTTGGACATTCCAAAGCTGGCGCTGGGATAGTCGACTTCGACGTTGTGCAGGTCTGTTGTTCCGGAGTTGACGACGCGGACTTCGACCAGCTTCGAGCGACAGCCAACCGTCAGTATCAAGCCTGCCATGGCAACCAGTTGCAGGCATCCACGCAGCCGTTTCCAATTCCTCATGTCTTTAGTTTAGGCGAGAAAAAGAGTGCCCGTACGCACCTACTTGTTCGACTCCGCCAGCTTGCGCACGGTCTTCACGATCTCCGGCAAGCGGCTATACGCAGCCACGCACCGCAGCCACAGTTTGTTGTCCAGTCCTGGCGATCCGCTCATCACTTTACCCGGAGGAACATCGTGCGAGACCGCGCTCTGCGCCGTCAAAATCGATCCATCACCAATTGAACAGTGTCCCGCCACGGCCGCTTGACCCGCAAGAATCACATTTTTTCCAAGGTGCGACGATCCGGCCAGCCCCACCTGCGAACACAGCAGCGTGTTTTCTCCCACGGTACATCCGTGACCCACCTGCACCAGATTGTCCACCTTCACTCCCGCTCCAATGCGCGTCTCTCCTACGCTGGCACGATCGATGCACGCGTTGGCCTGCACCTCGACGCGGTCTTCCAGAATCGCCGGGCCAGACTGAGGAATCTTGTGCCATCGGCCCGCGTCATCTTTCGCAAATCCAAATCCATCCGACCCGATGACCGCGCCATTTTGCAAGGTCACATTGTCACCCAACTCGCATCCTTCACGCACAACCGAATGAGCGTGGGCAAAAAAACGATTCCCGATGCGAACGTTGGGATAGATCACGACATGCGCCAACAACACCGCGCCATCGCCAATTTCGACATTGGCTTCAATCACTGCATACGCGCCCACATGACAGTCTCGGCCTAACTTTGCGGTTGGAGCAATGATGGCGGTGGGATGGATGCCAGCGGCGTAGACGGGTGTCTGATAGAAAATTTCAATGGCACGCGCAAAGGCAAGATAGGGATTGGCGGTGCGCAAGGTTGCGGCTGCAATGGCAGGGAAGTCCTCGGTGACGAGAACAGCCGCGGCCTGGGTAGTTTTTGTCAGAGCGGCATATTTTGGATTGGCGACGAAAGTCAGCTGATTGGCGCCGGCTTCTTCAATACCCGCAACCCCTGTAACTTCGATGGTTTCGGGCGCAGGATTTTCCGGGCTGCCTTCCAAACGCGCGTTCAGTCGGCGTGCCAATTCTGCCAGTTGCATGCGCTGATTGTATCCAAAGCGGAGAAGATTATCCTTCGTCGTCCGGCACCGTTTGATGTTGCTTGGCCGCAGCCACAAGCTTTTCCTGCGTTTGCGGCAACACAAAATCGTAGTGGTCCATCTCCATGTGGAAGCTGCCTTGCCCCTGCGTCATCGCAGTCAGATCGGCTCCATACGTCAGCATGTCCGCCATCGGAGCCTCCGCCTGGATCACGGTCTGCCCAGGCACCGAACTCGGCTCCATGCCCAACACGCGGCCATGCCGCCCCGGAAGATCACCCATCACCGTCCCAGCAAAATTGTCGGGGGTCTGAATGCTGACCCGCATCACTGGCTCCAGCAGCGCTGGCCGCGCCCGCTCCATGCAATCGCGAAACGCCAGGCGTCCTGCGATGCGGAAACTCATTTCGTTCGAGTCCACCTCGTGATACGAACCGTCAAACACGGTCACCTTAAAGTCCACCATCGGATGGCCTGCGAGATAGCCGCGATCGGCCGCCTCGCGCACCCCTTTTTCAATGGCTGGAACATAGTTGCGCGGAATCGCTCCACCGAAGATGTCATTGACAAACTCAAACCCTGCGCCGCGCGGCAACGGCTCAATGCGAATCTTGCAGTCGCCAAACTGTCCGTGTCCGCCCGACTGCTTCTTATGACGACCGTGTCCTTCGGCGTGGGTGCGAATGGTTTCGCGATACGGCACTTTGGGTGCTTTCAGCGTGACTTCTGTGTGATATCGACGCCGCAACTTCGACACCACGACTTCAATATGTTGCTGGCCCGTACCCGCAATCAGGAACTCATTCGTCTGCGGATCGCGATAAAAACGGATCAGCGTATCTTCTTCCATAATGCGGTGCAGCGCATTCGCCAGCTTGTCTTCGTCGGCGCGCGTCCGAGGTTCAATCGCAAAGGCAATGGCCGGCTCTGGATTCTGCACCTGCTCGTACAAAATGGCGTGGCGGCTGTCGCCCAGGGTATCGCCGGTGTGCGTGCTCTTCAGCTTGGCCACCGCGCCCAGATCGCCGGCGTGCAGTTCCGTCACCGGCAGCGGCTTCTTGCCTTGCATGACGGAAAGGTGCGCCAGCTTTTCCTGCGCCTGCTGTTTGTAATTGAAGACAGAATCGTTGTCGTGTGCGCATCCGGAAAATACTTTGAAGAAGGAAATCTGTCCTGCGAATGGATCGGAAATCGTCTTGAACACAAACAGAGAAAGCGGCCCATTGTCGACCACCTTCTGGTCCTCTTTTTCCTGCGCAGGTTCAGCTTCATTACCGTTCGAGCCCTTCGTGCTTTTGGCAGACAACATTGTGGCCGGCACGGGCAGGCGTTCGATGGGTGCGGGCGCATACACTCGGAAGAATTCCAGCAATCGAT
>JAJYBW010000036.1 GCA_021778815.1 Acidobacteriota bacterium
GCGAACGCACTGGCGCCGATCTTTCAGCGAGCGGGCGTATTCCAGTCTCAGCTCCAGCGTTAGGACCGCGATGTGCATGGAAAATGATACGGCGTCGGACCGGTCTGCGGCGACATTCGGCCCTTCGCTTTCGATTTTTGCGGGTGAAACCCGACGCTGCCTCGGCAAGCAACAGTCCTTTGTCGATGCGCTTCCTAATGGGTAGAAGGCGATCGAACCACATCGCTTCGGGAGGATACAAACTTGAAAGCAGTTCAATTGCATGCGTACGGCGGAGTCGATCAGTTGTTCTATGAAGATGTACCCGAGCCGAAACCAGGCACCGGCGAAATCTTAGTCAAGGTGGCCGCGACCAGCCTCAATCCAGTCGATTGGAAGTTGCGGCGTGGGGATCTAAAGAATGCGATGCCGCTGCAACTACCCGCAATCCTGGGCCGCGATGTTGCCGGCACGGTCGTGTCGCTTGGTTCAGGAGCCCAGGGATTTCAGTCCGGCGATCGCGTCATGGGCCTGGTCAATCGAGCGTATGCCGAATATCTCGTAGCGAAGCCAGAGGATCTGACGCGCATTCCAGATGGTTTGGACACCGAAAACGCCGCTGCGCTGCCTCTGGTGCTGCTGACGGGTTCGCAATTGATTGAAGACGGCGTGCAGCCTAAATATGGACAAACTGTGCTGATTACCGGTGCTGTCGGCAGCGTGGGCCGCACCGCCGTGTATGTCGCGCGGAAGTATGGAATGAAAGTAATTGCCGGTGTCAAAGCCAATCAGCGCAAAGATGCGAAGGCGCTCAACGCCGATCAGGTTGTGGCTATCGACGACGATAAGGCAATCGCAGCGCTGGGGCAGGTGGACGCCATCGCGGACACGGTGGGCCACGATGTCATCCAGGCATTGATGCCGCACATTCGGCCCAATGGAGTTCTTGCTACCGTGGTGGGTGCGCCTGCCGGTTCAGAGGGAAGAAGCTTTCGCGTGCAGCAAGTATGGGCTCATCCGGATTCAAAACGGCTGCACGAATTGGCCGAAGCCGTTGCCAGGGGGGAGTTCTCCATTCCCATCGCGAAAAAAATGAAGTTGTCTCAGGCTCGCGAAGCGCAAACAACGGCGGAAGCGGGAGGAGTGGCCAAGATACTCCTGATCCCATAAGGAATCTCGGTGGCTCTGCGCACACCGTCCGCGGCCACGATTCCATTCAGCCGTGATTGAGTGCAATCAGGTTCAGTCATTCACGGCTGGATGGGATCGGAGTGTGTCGAAAGTTGCGGCCTCTGCGCATTTCGAATTCCGTCCGCGAATTGGATGGAATTCGCTACGCCGAAGGAGCGCTCTCGGCGGATTGCTCCGAGGCGGGTGGTGCAGCTTTCTCTTCGCTGCTGGCAGCCTGATGGTTGACCAGGTCGCGCAAATCCTTGCTGGGCTTGAAGTAGGGTACCCGTTTTGAGGGAACTTCGACGCGCGCGCCCGTCTTTGGGTTACGGCCAATGCGGGGATTGCGCTGCCGCGTGCGGAAGCTGCCGAATCCGCGGATTTCGATCTTATCGCCGGAGCGCAAAGCAGCTACAACGGAATCAAAGATGGTCTCGATGATCGTCTCCGCGTCGGTACGCGTCAGATCCCCCAGTCGCATTACGTCCACTACAAGATCGGCTTTGGTCATGAACAGGCCCTTTCTCCTTCAGAGTATAGGATGCGTGCTGGGGTTTCCGCATCGACATCACAACAACTTATTGCCACAGAAAGTAAAACCCGGGACTTTTCTCCAGCAGCGACTGCATCTCCTCTGGACTGGGAAAGGCCAGCTTGGAATCTGCCCCGAGCATCAGGTCCAACAGGCCGGGATGCGGTTCGCGGGGGCGAACAATCGCCGGCTCTCCTTTTATACCTACAGTGCGCGCTGTGTCCAATAGTGCCTCGCGAAAGCCCCCGTACTGGTCGATCAGATGCAATGGCAGGGCCTGCTGACCGGTCCAGACCTGCCCAGTTGCCAGGGTTTGAATGTCTTTTACTCGCAGCCGTCTCCCTGTTGCCACGTCCTGAATAAATTGCGCATGCATGTTGTCAATCAAGCCTTGAAAGTAGGCCTGCTCTGCCGGCGTCAGGTCGCGGGTTGGCGAGCCTGCATCCTTCAGCG
The DNA here is from genome assembly GCA_021778815.1 of Acidobacteriota bacterium. Lineage (GTDB taxonomy): Bacteria > Acidobacteriota > Terriglobia > Terriglobales > Acidobacteriaceae > JAKAAZ01. The sequence continues at coordinate 2,135 of JAJYBW010000036.1, forward strand.
CGCCGGCTTTCAGAATCACATTCTTGAGCTTCGCCCATTTCAACAGGTCACCGTAATTGATCCACTCCATAATGACGCCCACGCTGCCGACGATGCTGGCCTGGTTGGCATAAATCTTGTCCGTGCCCGTGGCGATATAGTACGCCCCACTGGCGCCCACACTTTCAATGGATGCCACAATGCGCTTCTTGTGGTGGGTGCGAATGCGCAAGACCTCGTGATAAATCTCCTGCGAAGCTGCCGCGCCGCCGCCCGGCGAATCGATATGCAGAATGATCGCCTTGACGGAATCGTCGTTGGCAAATTTCTCCAATTGCTCATCGGTCTTGTCGGCCGACAGGATCACGCCCTTCAGGTCCACCACGGCAATTTTGCCGGAACCGAATCCGTCAAATCCGGAGGCGGTGCCGCCGGAAGATCGCATGACGTGCCATGCCGCTGTCCACATCAGCGCAACAAACAGCACAAATAGGCCGCCTACCAGGCTGAGCCAAAACCAGAAGGAATGTCCGCGGGTCGTCTCGGTTTGCACGTCCATACGGGGGAGTGTAGCACCGGAATGGCTGGATCACATCCATCGAACACCCCGCGATCCGCAACGAGATTGCAGAATTGCTACGCTTCCACCATAATTGGTGCAGACTCCGCGCCCGGCATGCAGCATTCTCCTCTTGTCCTGAATTGCGCACCGCCCGAATTCGGCATGTGACGCCCGGCATCTGACGACCAGCATCTGACGACCAGCATCTGACGACCAGCATCTGACGACCATGGATCAGCCGCAATACAGCATCGTAATACCGGCATTCAACGAGCAGGCGCGCATCGGCGCGACCCTCGATCGGGTGACGGAGTGCATCCGGGCCCACGGCTGGACCGCGGAGGTGTTGGTGGTAAATGACGGCTCCCGCGACCAGACGGCGGCGATCGTTGCGTCGGCAGCGATGAAACATCCCAATATTCGACTGATCGAGAATCCTGGCAATCGCGGTAAAGGCTACTCCGTCCGCAGCGGCATGCTGCAGGCGCGAGGCGCGATCGTCATGTTTACCGATGCTGATCTGTCCGCCCCGATTGAAGAGGCGGAGTTGTTGTTTGCCGCCATCGCCAATGGGGCTGACGTTGCTATTGGTTCGCGATGGCTGGATGTGTCTCGTCAAACACTTCGCCAACCCGTTTATCGCCGCTTCTTCGGGCGCTGCTTCAACTGGCTCACGCGACTGATTATGAACCTTCCTTTGGCCGACACGCAATGCGGCTTTAAAGCATTTCGCAGGGAAGCGGCGCAAACCATCTTCCTCCGGCAGCGCATTGAGCGTTGGGGATTTGATCCAGAGATTCTCTATATCGCCCTGCGCTTGGGCATGCGGATTGACGAGGTCCCCGTCACCTGGGGGCATGACGAGCGCTCGCGCATCAGCTACCTGAAAGACGGTCTGAAAATGCTCGAGGATTTGTTGAAGGTCCGCTTCTACTCGCTGGCCGGGTACTATCGCGCCGGCCCGTGCGAGGAAGATGGGCTGGGCGGCTGCGGCTGTGGCAAAAAGAGCGCAGCTCGGGTTGCCAAAACCTGACCGACGTTCTCCGATGAAAATTCCAAGCCGGCTCGAAGAGAACGAAATTTAGTGTGCGGGTACCGGCGATTGCCGCCGATGCGTGGTGCCGAATCGTCGCCGCTTCGTCGCCGCTGACAATTGAACGCCCTCGTCGCTGTCCATCGTCAGGGTCCAGTCGCGGGCACACTTTCCGCAAAGCCAATAGTGTTCTAACAGTTGAAATGGGTTGGAACCTGGTTTCGAGCTATTTTTGCGAGAGAAAAGAAATACCTTGCCCTCGCGCAAATAATGGAGAGGTTTGTTGCAATCCGGATTGGTGCAATGACTCAACATGCCAGAGGAAACTCCTTCGCTGTAGGGGAGAAGTAGGTAGGAGTTCTCAGAACAACTTTGTGAAGCGGACCGAAGTGATTCTGCCTAGAACTTCTATTTTCGTACTCATTTAGTTGGACGCTGAAGTGGAGCGCGGGGTTAGCCCGTCCGGTGGTATGCCGAGGCAGTACTATCGCACGAATGAGGAGAGATCGAGTCTGCGATCAACTGAGAAGATAAAGAACTTAAAACCTGTCCCGGCCCTTGCTGGCTTGCATCGCAGCAGCGTGGGTGGCCAATGAATCGTCCGGAGCAAGGATCTCTGATACCCTCGCTCCGGTTCCGGCGGTGCCTACTTGCCCATAGGGCGGCTGGATGGCGGCACGATGCCATTCATGCGCAGATATTCCACCAACTGACCGAAGTGATCGTTCATATGAATGATGGCGAATGCCATGATTCCCCCGCGGGTCGTGATTCCATCCACGGGTTTCACCGCTTCCATGGCATTCTGCGGCGTCAGCGTCGCAATGGCGCGATGTCCGAATGCGAATGAATCCTTCAATCCCTGGACGAGTTGTTCTTTCGTCTTCATGTTTTTGAAAGTCTGCCGATCCGGTGGTTGGATGGAAGCGGCGGCACCGAACATAGAGTAGTTGGCCACAATCACGTGCTGCACCTGCTGCCCGAAGGTCCGCACGCCCTTGAAATCTCCCTTGGTGGGAGCAAAATTGAATTTGTCGGCGGGCATAGCTTCCACCAGCGGAACCAGCTCTCCCTCGACCATGCTCAACAACTGATCGACCACCTGCGCCGGCGTGGTCGTCGCAGCCGCCGCGGCGGTCGTATCTGCTTGTGCCTGGATCGGAGGCATGGTCCACAGTCCGGCAACGGCCAGGATGGCGGAAAGTACGGCCAGATTTCTGATTCTCATTGAGAGTCCTTTGGGTACGAAAGTTTCCAACGCCTGAGCGTAGCAGAGCGAATGATGTGCGGCAAGCAGCTTTCATCCCCACCCATCGAACACTCTTCTTGTTTCCAAGACTCCAGGGCTGCCGTCGAATGGTGTGGGGAAGGGCGGTCGCGGTGAGACCGTGGCCGTGTCCACTCACCCTCGTTGAGGATTTTTCTCGACGGCCTGCTGATCTGGTTCCGAGCCGCGGGAACTTCCTCCAGTAATACATTAGAGATATCGCCTATCTAATAGTTGGTATGACTCTTATTGCTCTCTTGTGAGTCGCCGTCTGCGTCGCGAGTTCTGCATTCAATAAGGTGGAGAGTCTTCCAGCGGATTCGTCGTCAGGGGCATGGCATGTACGCCCTACTGAAAACGAGATTGTGGATGGTGCGCAGACCTTTGCACATCGATAAACTTCTCGCCTGCAAATTCTTGAAAAGAGACCTCTACCCAGAATTCAGATTTAGGACGCGTTTTCCGCAACTGAAATGACTCCCGAATGCATCTCTATTCTGATAGAGTTTGCGAAAGGAGTAACCCAATGGAACAGGAATTGACTTGGTTGCGAGCGCTGGCAGCAGGGTCCTTGGTTGCCGGAGCTGCATTGTTGCTGACCGGACGAAAGAAGGCTGCGCTGACAGCTTCGGGTTTGGGAGCAGCCGTCATCCTATCCGAGGATCCGGAAGCGATGAAGGAACTGTGGAAGCACGTTCCCAATTTGCTACAGGACGGTCATGAGATGTTGGGTCGCCTGGAAGGCGTCCTCGACGGCATTACCGAGCAGGGTGGTCGCGTCCGGCAATTAGTGCGGCGAGCCTAAATAGAATCCATTCCCCGTGGTTCCCCCCAAAGAAACCTGGTCGTAGGCTTCCTGCAGAAGTGACCCTCACGAACGGCTGGCGGAGGCGCGTGGCAGAACGTCGCGCCTCGCAGTTTCTATTACAGTCTTTTTTCCCGTTGGAACAAATCTAAAATAGCTTCCGCATCAAGTCATCGCCCAGGCCAAACCCCAGGCCCATTTCCATGGCGCGACCAAATCCAGACTGCAAAAACCCTCCCAGGCCACCGGTCGTTTGCACCGGCATGGGGCCACTCCCCGGTACATATCCGGGTTGCGGATAGCCGCCTTGCATGGGCTGCGGATATCCCTGGCCGTACGCCTGGTTCTGATTCGTCACGAAGCCGTGGATGGCCTGCAGCAGGTTCATCGTCTGCTGTTGCTGCGACTGGATGGCGAGCGCGATTTCCTTCAAATCCAGCACCCATTCGCGAGCCTGCGAGTTCCCGCTGGTCGTTTCAGCCTGCAGCTTTGTCGCCAGTTCCTTCAACTCTTGTTCCACCTGCTGCGAAGCATTCTGCAACTGGCTGTACTGCTGATCGATCGTCTGAATATCCATTTCTCTGTTCCTGCCTTCTTCGATGATTGAGAGAGATTGCAGCTCGGCGCGTGCCCGCGACGACGCCAAACGCTGTCGTCCCTTCCATTGTAAGACGGGGAAATATCCAATTCCTGGTCTCCCTTCGTTGCCATTGAAATGTACGTTCGCGATTCGAATGCAGATCATTCCCGGGTAACCGCGGCGAACAATTCGCCAGATTTTTACCTTCCTGTCACACAATGCCGAATACCCTGCAAATGTCTGTATGAAGATTCTGATCATTGAAGATGACAAAAGAATCGCCGGTCTTGTCGATCGCGGTCTGACAGAAAGCGGTCACCAGGTCGTTACCTCTCACAATGGGAGTGAAGGCGCCGACAGGATGCTTGCGGAAAAGTTCGACCTCGCTTTGCTCGATATCTATCTTCCGGGAATGGATGGTCTGGCCGTCCTGGAGCAGGTGCGCGCCCGCCGCTGCAAAACACCGATCCTGATGTTGACCGCCGTGGATGCGGTGCCAAAGATTCTGCGGGCATTCGATCTTGGCGCCGACGATTACCTGGTGAAGCCATTTCTGCTGGAAATTCTATTGGCGCGCGTGTCTGCCATCGCAAGGCGCATGCAGCCTGTGACCGAGCCTCCTCTCGTTCATGCCGGCGATATCACCTTAGACCCGAGCCGCAGAGTTGCGATCCGCAAAAATAAACAGATCTACCTCACCCGCAAGCAGTTTGAACTACTGGAAGTATTGATGCGGCGCACGGGCCTCGTCACTTCTCGCGAGCAGCTGATTGAGGCCGGTTGGGGACATCTTGCAGATGTAAAAGAAAATACGCTGGAGGTCTATATTCACGGACTGCGGTCCAAACTGGAAGACAGAGCCGACGACAGTCACACCCTGATCAGGACCATTCACGGCGCTGGCTACATGTTTGTGGCGCAATAAGGTGCTGGCGGATGCGCAATCTTACTGTGCGGGCCCAACTTGCTCTGTGGTATTCCCTGGTCACCTTTGCCGGATTGCTGCTGTTCGGCGTCCTCTCCTTCGGCGCGTTACGATTCGCTCTTTTTCAGGCAAAGAAGTCACACCTGCGAGGACGCGAACAGCGATTGATTCAGTTTCTTACGGACAACAAAGCGGAGCGCAACCCTTTGCCGCTGTCGGAGCAGTTGCGAAATTATGCGATCGTCACCCACGAAGGCAATTTATTTGAGATCCGCAACCCGGACGGAAGCCTGCTCTTTCCATTCGATGTAAACCGCGCCGACCTAATCTCAACCAGCCCGAAAGATTGTTCTGACACCGTTTTCTTTTTCCAGACATTGGAGCATCGCTCTGCAATGGTGATGTGTCACCAGACCATGCTGAAAGGGCAGTCGGTACGGCTCTACATCGGCGGGGTACTGGACGAAGAGTTCTACATGCTCAGGCTGTATCGTGATGCGCTTCTGGTGCTGATGCCCGGATTATTAAGTCTCGCCGCCATGAGCGGATATCTGCTCAGCCGGCACGCGCTGAAATCTGTCGACCGCATGACCAAGGCAGCGGTGAACATCGGCATCGGCAATCTGTCCGCTCGCTTGCCGGTGCCTTCTGCCAAAGATGAAATCCAGCACCTGGCGGTGTCATGGAACCAATTGCTGGACAGGCTCGAGGCGGCAGTTCTGCGTCTCAGTAAATTTTCCGCGGATGCTTCGCACGATCTTAGAACGTCGATCACAGTGATTCTGGCGACTGCCCAGCTTTCACTCCACCGCCGCCATAGCGAAGACGAATATCGCGAGGACTTAAGCAAGGTTGTCACCGAGTGCCGCACTGCATCCACTTTGCTGGATGCGCTGCTCTCACTGGCCCGCAGCGACACCTTCAGCCATGAGGTGGCGTTTCAGCGAATCAACATCTGCGATCTGGTCGTCAATGGTTGCAGGCGCGTCGAAGACCTGGCTGAATCCAGCGGCATCATGCTGGATTGGCACCTGCCGGATGAGCCGGCGTTTATCGATGGAGATGAGCTGCTGCTGCAAAGGCTTCTAGGAATTCTTCTCGACAATGCCATTAAATACACCCCGGAACACGGCGAGATTTCCGCAGCGGTATCGCGAAGCGACAACGCGGTCATTGTGACGGTGCGCGATACGGGTATTGGCATGTCAGAGGATGTGCGACGGCGAGTCTTTGAGCGTCATTATCAGGCCGACCTGCGGGAAAGAAAGTCGCAAGCCGGCAACGGATTAGGCCTGGCCATTGCCCGCTGGATCGCCGATGCGCATCAGGCAGAACTAACCGTCGAAAGTGTTCCGCTCCACAGTTCCGTTTTTCAGATTAAATTTCCTGCGCCTACGGGACGGCATTCCGCCGCACCGCCGGTGGCCGGCGGTTTAAGTCTCGATCGATCGTCCGCGGCGTACTCCGCTTAATACCTGAAGAAAAGCTGAAATCGAGCTTAAGGAAAGCTGAATTTCCAGCGACATACAAATCTCTCTGCTGCAGCGATCATCGGCTCCAACATCGGGTTCCCGTCCCATTTCTAACGACCAACTTCCAATGAAATCAATAGTCTTCGCCCAATGACCTTGCCTCGATGAAGGCAAGAGGCGGCATGCGCTCGCTCGCCCGAACCTGTCGCGCCGCTTCGATTTTTCTCATGTAACACCTGCTTCATAATCGACGACTATTTTTGCGGCATCACCGCTTTTGTACATGACGGTTGGAGGAGTGATTGAAACAAGATAGTTCGAATGTGCGGCGCAGAAGACTTGCCGCTGGCTCGATCTCAATGCAGGTACCACCAAAACTTAGCGCGACTCTCACCGGCATTGTTCGAAATTCGCAGGGAAATGTCATTCCGGACGCATCGGTCTCGGTCACCCATGCAAGAGTCTCCAGGCACAGTGCGGGTGAAGAAGCAACCGCCAGCATGACGATCCCGACCCCATACCAAATTTCCAGGAGGATTCAAACAGTGCGTAAGTTACTTGTCACGTGTGGAATTGTGCTGTGTTGCCTGTTTTGCGCCAGCGCCCGAGGAGTTGTAGCGCCCCGCAGCAAGTCGGCCCGCGTTCGCGGCAGCGTGGTAGACGCTTCCGGCGCTGCCATCCCCGATTCGGATGTCTCGCTGACTCAATCCCAATCGGGAGTCCGCGCCCACACGGTCAGCGATGCCAACGGTCAATACGAACTGGATGGGTTGGCACCCGGCACCTACATGCTCGAGGCTTCGAAGGCCGGCTTTCTGCAATATCACCAGGACAGCCTGCAGCTCAGTGCTGGTCAGATGCTAAGCGTCGATATCTCGATGTCGCTTCCCACCGTGTCCCAATCTGTCACCGTGCATGCTGGAGCGCTGGATGGGGTGACGACCCAGGCTTCGCAGCAACAGGTCCTTGAATCCAATCAATCCATCCGTGTCATTGACCGCCAGCAGATGGGTATGGTGGGACCGGTGGCGGGCGGAGCCCAGGCCATCTCGACTGCTCCTGGCGCCATCGTGACAGGCTACGGCAATACGGGAGCGACGAAGTACACCGTCACCCTGAATGGATTGAATCAGGGGTGGGGCGGCTACGGCGGCTACACTGGTGGCGCAGCACTGGGCATCACATTCGACGGCGTTCCGATCATCGACCCTGCCACCAGCTTGTGGCCCTCGGCAACAATTCCGGAAAACGGCTTGATCCAGAATCTGAATGTCACCTATGGCCCCGGAGCGCCCATCGATCGCTGGTACAGCAACGTCGGCGGCGCGGTGGAGTTTACTCCGGTCCAGCCGACCGCAAAACCTCACGCTGATGTTACGGCGACTTACGGCAGCTACCAGCAGAAAGATCTGGTGGCGCACGCCAACACTGGTCTCTATCACGGTTGGGCCACTGTCGTTGGCGGCGGCGCCGGCAAGGGCGACGATTTCCGCAAGGCGCCGGATGGATTCAAGAATCCGGGCAAGGATTGGGCCGTCCTGGCAAAAACAGTCAAGTCGTCGGGGGGAAATAGTTTTGAGCTTGGCAGCTACTTCGCCTATGCCGGCGGCTATCGCTCGCAGGTGATCCCGGTCGTGGCGAATCCCTACATCACCATGGATGGCACGGCGACCGGCCAGCAGTATAGTCAGCCAAGTTCGGGTTTCTTCAGCACGCTTCCCTTCAACAGCTACAACAAATACGACACCAACCAGATGGGGCTGATCTACGGCCGCGAGCATCTTCAGCTGGACGGCTCCACCACCGTGCAGAACCTATCCTGGTACATGCACGTCCGGCGCTCGCACGACCGCTACAATGACGTCTACCAGAACAATTCCGGCCCCGACGGCGATCAGCAGCAGAACGAACACAACAATCCCTACACCAATACCATCGGCGACAAGCTGCTCATCACGAAAACTCTTCCGTGGAATACCGTCAGCGGCGGCGGCTACTACCTCCATGCGCTGTACAACAGCCGGAATAACTTCTACGGTCCCGCCTGGGGCGGCAGTAAGCGGACGGCGAACGTCGGGGGAAAAATCCGCTCCAGTTATTTCAATCAAAATGATTTCGCCATCTTCCTGCAGGATGACATCCATCCGGTTCCGACCTTGCACATTACTCCCGGCATCCGTTACGTCGGTTTTGCTGCCAGCTTCTATAACGCCGTTCAACAGGACTTCAAGCTTGCCGCCGGCGCGACCCTCAGCACAACTTGCCGCTACGGGGATTTCGGAGGCACGAAAGGCAACGTCAACGTGCAGGATGCCTGTCCTGCCGCCAACGAGAACCGCAGTGGGGTTGAGCCATCGATCGACGTTGCCTACCAGGCGCGTCCATGGTTGAACATCTATGGGGGATTCCAGGAAGCGCTTCGGGCGCCCCAACTGGGCGGGGGAGGCGGTGTATTTCAGTCTGTCGATCCGGCCAGCTATCACCTGGAGCGCGGGACTTATTACCAATTCGGTTTCAAAACACACACCATGGGAACCGGTTTCAAGAACAATATGCTGTTCGGCGCAAATTACTACCACAACAAGTTCGCCAATCAGGAAATCGACACCACTCTGGCCAACGGCGACACCTTTGACGCCAATGGAACGTCCAACTACAACGGCGTCAATATCTTCTTCGATGACGATCCGCTTACGGATCTGCATCTGTTTGTCAACGCGAACATCGAAGCCGCAAGCTACAGCACCTACGTCACTGGCGGCATCATCTATAACGGCCAAGCCACCTGCAATCCTCCCAGCGGTCCGATTGCCGGCTGTTTGGATTACAAAGGTTATCCCGTCTCCTATGTGCCTACGTCGACATTGAACGCGGGTGTCTTCTACACGCTGCATCCAACGGGGAGCCTCACCATCCAGCCAACCGCCTCATTCCAGTTCGTCGGTAGCCAGCATGTCTTCGACAACTGCGCGTATAACCCGACGACGCAGAGTTGTCAGGCCCCGGCACCCAGCAAGTCCGTAACCATGCCGGCCTACGCAACGCTCAATCTTGGTGCGAAGGTGCCCTACAAACGCGTCGACTTCACCGTGATGGCCTTGAACGTGTTGGATAAAAGCTACAACGCTTTCGAGTACATCTCAGCAGGTTCTTACTTCAACACGGCATCGACGGCGCCGGCTGGATCGCCCTATGCCTACAACTATGTCACCGCTTACCCGGGAGCGCCGGTCACGGCCTACATCAGTGTGGACGCTCATTTCTAGCTTGCTCATGGCATTCAGATGAAAATTGTCGTGCTTGAGGATGGCCCGCACCGCGTGTGGGCCATTTGTTTTGGCCGCAATTTGCGCAAATTGCGTTGGGCGCCCGCGGCGGCAAGCTGGGAATGCGAGGCTGCGTCCTGCCCTTCGCCGTCGGCATCTATCATAATGATTAAGTGAACGAGATGGGCGCATCAGAATCCAACGTATGAAAGAAGTAGACCATGGACCTTCGCTATTCGCTTCCGGCAAAACTAGAACAGGATTTTTCGGCCGCCGTCACTGATTGGGAGAATGGAAAAATCGGTCGCCTGTGGGCTCGCGACGCCTCGCTGTGGACCAACCAGGATGAGTCGAAGTGGCTGGGTTGGCTCGACATTGTGGAGCGTCAACAGAAAGACGTGGAGAAATTTCGCGCTCTGGCCCAGGACATCAAGACTGCCGGCTTTCAGTACGCATTGCTGCTCGGCATGGGCGGCTCCAGTTTGTGTCCGGAGGTGCTGGCGGAAACCTTTGGCCAGCAGGATGGATTTCCGCGTCTCTCCATTGTCGATTCCACCGATCCGGCGCAGGTGCGTGCCGCCGAGAAAAGTGTCGACCTGAAAAAAACAGTCATCATCGTATCCAGCAAGTCCGGCTCGACGCTGGAGCCGAATATCCTCAAGCAATACTTTATGGCGCGCATGAAAGAGGCGGTCGGCGAGAAGGAGGCCGGGAAGCACTTCATCGCGGTGACCGATCCCGGCTCGCACATGGAGCAAGTGGCCAAGGCGGACGGATTTCGCCACATTTTCTACGGCGACCCGCAAATTGGCGGCCGCTATTCCGCACTGTCGAGCTTCGGCATCGTTCCTGCGGTCGTTATGGGTCTGGATGTGGAAAAGTTGCTGAGCCGGGCCAAGATCGCTGTCGACGCATGCCATTCGACCGATATCAAGAAAAATCCTGGCGTCAAGCTGGGACTGATTCTGGGAGTCGCAGCGAATGCAGGGCACGACAAGATCACGTTCTTCACTTCGCCCGCCATCTACGATATGGGCGCATGGTTTGAGCAGTTGATTGCGGAGTCGACCGGCAAACAAGGGAAGGGAATTACTCCCGTCGATCTGGAAGAAATTGCCGATCCTGATGAGTATGGCGAGGATCGCATCTTTGCGTACGTGCGGCTGGAGGGCGCGGACAATGCCCGCCTGGATGCCGCCGTCGAGAGACTCGAGAAGGCGGGCCAGCCGGTGGTGCGTCTGGCGATGCGCGATGTCTACGACGCGGCGGAACAGTTCTTTACCTGGGAGATTGCCACTGCGGTCGCCGGCTCGGTCATCGGCATCGATGCATTCAATCAGCCGGACGTGGAAGCCGCGAAAATTGAAGCGCGACGCCTGACCGACGAATACGAGAAGACGGGAAAATTGCCGGAGCAGACGCCAATTTTCGACGATGGAAAGGTCAAGCTGTTCGCGGATCCAAAGTATGCCGCCGTTCTGCATGGGGGCCAGGACATCGGACAGTCGGATTTACCCGGATATTTGCGCGCCCATTTTGCCCAACTTAGAGCTGGAGATTATTTTGCCGTGCTTGGATTCATCCAGCGCGATCGCGAGCACGAAAAGACCATGCAGCAGATGCGTCACAAAGTTCGCGATAGAAAGAAGGTCGCAACTTGCCTCGGCTTCGGGCCCCGCTTTCTGCACTCCACCGGGCAGGATTACAAAGGCGGTCCAAACACGGGCGTGTTTCTCCAGATCACCGGCGATCACGCGCAAGACCTTGCCATTCCGGACCAGAAATACACTTTCGGCGTGGTCATCGATGCCCAGGCCGCGGGCGATCTAAGCGTGTTGCAGCAGCGCGGGCGTCGCGCTTTACGCGTCCACCTCGGCAAGGACGTGGAAGCCGGCCTTGAGTATCTAGCCAGCGCTGTGGAGAAGGCGCTGGCCTGAGCCTTCGACTCGAATCGAGCGGGCAGGATGGTTTTCCCCGCCCGCATTTGTTCCGGCAGCGGGGTCGTGGAGCCCTTTGAACTCGTCCGCCAAGATGATATTTTGAAAAAACGCGAAAGAAATTAAGACACAGAGAGAATCTTCATAAGAT
>JAJYBW010000420.1 GCA_021778815.1 Acidobacteriota bacterium
CTCCAGGCCACGCGCCGTATAGCAATCGAATTTCCAAAAGTGGATTGCTGACGCACGGCCTGTAAAAGTAGACGTTGGACACACCCGGGAAGTTGTGTTCTGCGCGAAGAATTTCGAGGCGCAGCGAAAGTCGCGCAGTTCTCGCCATTTAAGGGTGAATTAACGATTTCTCGTCCTGGACAATTCCACAGGCTCAGAGGCAATTCTGGGGCTAGCCTGTTCCAACCAATCAATCCCATCGCTGCTTCAACTTTGGATCGGCGTCTAAACTGTTCTTATACGTTCGAGTCACAAAAAGCGTATCGATGGACCTATGCGAGTTCTGAGTTTGCGGTTGATTGTAGCGTTGATCGTTGGGGTCACACTCGTGTCCCTGGCTTTGTCCTGGCATGAAGTCCAGTCCGAGAAGAACTCCCTGCGCCACGATCTGGAACACAAGGCTGAAATCCTCGATGAGAGCCTCGCCGCCAATGCCGAATTTTACCTGCAAATGGGAAATAGATCTGGACTCGATCTGATGGCCCAGCGCTACAGCAACCGCGATCATCTGATAGGGATTGGCATTTACGGCCGGGATGGTTCTCCCTTGGCCATTACGCCCGCGTTGAATTCCCTTCTTGCAGGAGTACCGCAGGAACTCAAGTCTGCGCTTTCGGCAAACCGCGCGGAAGGTCAATTTATTCGGTTGCATTTCAAGCCGCTCTACGTGCGAGCAGCTCCACTTCATTTCGCAGACAAAAGTGTCGCCGGCGGAATCATCGTCGTCCATGACACTACCTACATTCGGGCGGCAATCTTTCGCATATGGGGAAGCGTTTTTCTTCACATCGCCATCCAGATGCTGGTGATTGTCGCGATAACCGTGCTGATCGTTTACTGGAGCCTTGCTGGACCCATCGCGCGCGCAGCGCAGTGGATGAAAGCTCTTCGCACGGGGCGGCATGACATGCAACCTCCGCCGAACGATCTGGATTTTCTCTCGCCGTTGGCCCGTGAGGTAGCGCCACTGGCAGAAAGTATGCGGCAGGCACGCGCAGCAGCGGAAACCGAAGCCAGACTGCGAAATTCGAATGAATCGCTGTGGACCGCAGAACGACTCGCCGATCATGTCCGCAATAAGCTGGATGGAAGCAATCTTTTTGTGGTTTCGAATCGCGAGCCCTACATCCACACCCGGCACGGCAGCACGGTGACATATTCAGTTCCCGCCAGCGGTCTTGTCACCGCCATCGAGCCGGTTCTCTGTGCTTGTAAAGGAACATGGGTCGCCCACGGTAGCGGAAATGCGGACGCGGAAACCGTAGACAATCACGACCGCTTGCAGGTTCCACCAGACAACCCCAGATACACGCTCCGTCGTGTCTGGCTTAGCGCGGACGAAGAAGCGGGTTACTACAACGGTTTCGCCAACGAGGGATTGTGGCCGCTGTGCCACATCGCGCATACCCGCCCAATGTTTCGCGCATCCGACTGGGAGTTCTACAACAAAGTCAATGAGAGATTTGCAGACGCGCTGGTGGAGGAAATGGCGGGCGAGGAACATCCCGTAGTCCTGATTCAGGACTATCACTTTGCTTTGCTGCCGCGCATGCTGAAAGAGCGGATTCCTCATGCGAGAATTGCCATCTTTTGGCACATCCCCTGGCCCAATCCTGAATCTTTCGGCATCTGCCCCTGGCAACGGGAACTGCTGGATGGCCTGCTCGGCGCGGACCTCATTGGTTTTCATGTTCAAGCCCACTGCAACAACTTTCTCAACACGGTGGATCGCGTACTTGAGGCGCGCGTCGACTGGGAACACTTTTCTGTCAAGCGTCGCGACCACTGGTCCACGGTGCTGCCGTTCCCGATCAGCGTGGACTTCTCCGGCGAGACCCCCCGCACCCCAGAAGAGGTTGGGACCGAAGAAGAACGCAGCGCCCTGATTGCGGAACTGGGCATCGAAGCCACTTTCCTTGGTGTAGGTGTGGATCGGGTGGATTACACCAAGGGTATTATCGAGCGCTTCCAGGCCGTCGAGTCGTTTCTGGAGAGATATCCCCGCTATCAAAACAAGTTCACATTGATTCAGATTGGCGCGCCAAGCCGCAGCAGTATTCCGCGGTATGCAGATTTTCAGAGAGAAGTGGAGGCGGAGGCCAACCGCATTAACGAACGCTTCAAACGCGGCAAATGGAGGCCGATCGTTTTTCTGAACCGTCAACACACCCATCAGGAAGTGCGGCGCTATTATCGGGCAGCGCATATATGTCTGGTCACGTCTCTGCATGATGGGATGAATCTAGTAGCCAAGGAATATGTTGCCGCGCGGCAGGATGATCGAGGGGTACTGATCCTGAGCCGGTTCACCGGTGCAGCCCGCGAGCTGCGCGATGCACTCATCGTGAACCCGTATGACATTCAGTCGACCGCTGACGCCATCGCGCAAGCGCTCAACATGGAGGTGGGCGAGATGATTGATCGGATGGGACGCATGCGGAGTTCCGTCAAGGAACACAATATTTACTGGTGGGCAGGCAGCCTGATTGGGCAGGTATGCGAACTTCGCCTGAAGAAAACGACCACCGCAAACGCGCCTCAAGGCAGGAAACAGGGATAGGATGGGGGATCCAGCAGCAAAGATCGCACTCCCTGGTTTCATGGACCGGCTGAGCCCTGCAAACGAATCCGCGCTCCTGGTTGACTACGACGGCACCTTGGCCCCGTTTCAACAGGAACGCCATCTGGCGTTCCCCTATCCCCGCGTCGAATCCATCCTCAATGCGATCATTCAGTGCCGCAGAACACGGGTTATCGTGATTACGGGACGACCCATTCGCGATTTGAAGATTCTATTTCGCTCGTTAAACAATCTCGAAATATGGGGCGCCCACGGGATGGAGCACCTGCTGGCCGATGGAACGTATCTGCAAACCGCCGTCGACCC
>JAJYBW010000037.1 GCA_021778815.1 Acidobacteriota bacterium
AGATTACGCCACGCTTTATCTGCAATGGGCGACGGCGATTCACAAGGTCGATCCCAACGTAAAACTCGGCGGACCCATCTTTGAAGGTGTCACGGAAGATATTCGTGTCTGGCCGGATGCGCAGGGTCGCACTTCCTGGATGGGACGCTTCATCGATTACCTGAAAGTGCACGGTCGTCTCTCCGACCTCGCCTTTGTCGCTTTCGAGCATTATCCGTATGAAGCCTGCGATATCACCTGGAAAAATCTCTACTCCGAACCTCAATTGATGAGTCACATTTTGCAGGTGTGGCGCGACGATGGCGTTCCGAAAAATGTGCCTCTCATCGTCGACGAAAGCAGTCTCGCTGCTCAGTTGACCGGTCCCATGAGCACCATCTTCGGCGGCCTATGGCTCAGCGATAGCGTTGGCTCATTTCTTGCCGCCGGCGGCTCACTCTACACGCACTCGCCCATCCAGCCGCAGCGCGTGGAGAATACCTGCCTTGGCTGGGCGTCGTGGTCGAACTTCGTCTCGGATGAAGAGAACTACGACATCCACGGCTATACCGCATACTACTTTGCGGCGCAGATGATCAATCGGGAGTGGGTGCAGCACCGCTCCGGCGTGGACCAGATGTTTCCGTCCTCCGCCAACATCAAGGACAGTGATGGCGATCTGCTGGTCACCTCGTATGCTGTGCATCGTCCCGACGGTAACTGGTCGCTGATGCTGGTGAATCGCGACGAAACTCATCCGCACACCATCCGCGTTGTTTTCGACAACGAGGGCAAGAAAACTTCCTTCAGCGGTCCGGTCCGCGATGTCACTTTCGGCAGCGAGCAGTATGTCTGGATTAACGATGGTCCCAACAGTCATGCCGATCCAGATCATGCGCCGGTCGGCACTACCATCGTGAGCGGTCTGCAGACAGAATTTGTTTTGCCGAAGGCTTCGATCACCGTTTTGCGCGGTAAGATCAGCAGCTCCGGAAATAACTCGAGCGGAAAATAGCGTCGGCTGCCGAGGATTGTTATGTGTCCGAAAACGAACACCGATTCGCGATATCGGACACTAACGCCTGTGTCCGCATTCAATCCATCGTCATAACGCATTGAAACCAGGCTATTTATCTGCAAGCTATTTTGGCGTGCCACTTGCATTGAACGCCAGCAATGGATATCGCTCGGCCCGATCTGAAAAAGCAAAAAATCCGCCGCCAAATTCTCTGGTCTGCGGTCGGAGTGGTTCTGCTGGCCGGAATCACCCTGTTCGTCATGCGGCTGAAACCTGCGGCCCCCACCGTCGACCGCAGCACTGTCTGGACAGACACCGTCAAACGCGGCAACATGATCCGCCAGGTGCGCGGCCTGGGCACGCTGGTCCCGCGCGAGGATCGCATCCGCTCCATCCCGGCGGAGACCGACGGCACCGTGGTCAGCATTTTCAAGTTGCCCGGCGCGTTGGTCCATCCGGACACGGTGATTCTGAAGCTTACTAATCCGCAGCTGATGCAGGAGGCGCAGGATGCCGCCCTGCAACTGAACGCCGCGCAGGCGGAGTATCACAACACCCAGGTCAGCATTGAGAGCGCACTGATGGACCGGCGTTCCACCGCCGCCGACATCAATGCGCAGTATCAGCAGGCCCAGCTGCAGGCGCGAACCGACAAAGCTCTCTACAAACTCGGCGTTATCAGCGGCCTCACTTACAGCGATTCGCAAGGCAAAGCAGATGCATTGACCACCCGCCAGAAGCTGCAGGAAGAAGAAGTTTCCATCAATCAAAAAGCGCTTGAAACGCAGCTGGCGGTGCAGAAGGCGAAAGTGGAGCAAGCGCGCGCTCTGGCCCAGCTGAAACAGCGCGAGGTCGATGCTCTCACCGTCCGCGCCGGGATTGAGGGGCAGCTGATCCAGATGCCCTTGCAGATGGGCCAACACATTCTTGTCGGCGCGGAACTTGCGCAGATCATTCAACCCGATCAGTTGAAGGCGCAGTTGCAGATTCCAGAAACGCGGGCGCACGATGTCCTGCTCGGGCAGCCTGCCGAAATCGATACGCACAATGGAGTGGTTCCAGGCGCGGTCACAAGAATTAATCCGGCGGTTGTGAACGGAACTGTCACGGTTGACGTACAGCTAGATGGAACGTTGCCGCAGGGCGCGCGACCTGACTTGAGCGTGGATGGAACCATTGATTTGCAGCGGCTGCACGACGTGCTCTACGTGGGGCGCCCGGCATTTGGCAATGAGAACTCCACCATCAGCCTGTTCAAGCTGGATCGCAGCGGCAACTATGCCACGCGCGTTGCAGTCAAGGTGGGTCGTGCGTCCGTCAACGAAATTCAAATCCTGGGCGGCTTGAAAGAAGGCGACACCGTGATCCTTTCCGATATGTCGCGCTGGGACAATGTGGACCGCATCCGGCTTGATTAAGCTCCGGGAGTTTCAAGGCGCAACAAAAAAAGAAATTTGCTTGATCCCAACCGTTTTGATTGACGAAAGAGAGGACCAAAACACAATGGCCATTGCAGAGCAATCGTTGATCCACATTGAAGCTCTCACAAAAGTGTTTTATACCGATGAGATTGAAACCCACGCCCTGTCTGGCATCCATCTCAACATCGACCGCGGAGAATATGTCGCCATCTCCGGCCCTTCCGGCTGCGGCAAGTCGACCCTGCTTTCCATCCTCGGCCTGCTGGATACACCGAGCGGCGGCAGCTATCTGCTGAACACGCGCCCGGTAGAAAACCTCAGCTTTGCGGAGCGCTCACGGATTCGCAATCAGGAGATTGGTTTCATCTTTCAGAGTTTCAATCTGATCGGCGACCTGACCGTGTATGAAAATGTCGAGCTGCCGCTGACCTATCGCTCCGGCATGCCGGCTGCGGAGCGCAAGCGGCGCGTCGATGAGTCGCTGGGCCGCGTCGGCATGGCGCATCGGCTACGCCACTATCCCTCGCAGCTCTCCGGCGGTCAGCAGCAGCGCGTCGCTGTCGCCCGCGCGCTGGCTGGCTCGCCTTCCATCCTGCTGGCGGATGAGCCGACTGGAAACCTCGACTCCCGCAACGGCGAAGCCGTCATGGAGTTGCTGAAGGAACTGCATAAAGACGGCGCCACCATCTGCATGGTCACGCACGATCCACGTTTCGCCAAACTGGCCGACCGTGAAGTGCATCTGTTCGACGGCCAGGTGGTCTCAGAAGAAGACCTGCGCCGCAAGCTCGCAGCCGAAAGGGAACTGCTGCAATGAGGACGGCGTGCGAGTCCACTTCGGGATGAGTGCGCCAAATTCAAGCCTCCGGGGTCCCCGGCGAGCGATTTTTGCTTGCTGGGGTGGAAGCCTTCGTCTGGCTTGAGTGGGATAGAAATACGGGTTCCTTGAGGGGGAAAATTATGACGAGCCTGTGGAACGATCTTCGTTACGCGCTCCGCCAGTTGCGCAAGTCGCCGGGCTTCGCCATCGTCGCTGTTCTGACCCTGGCGCTGGGCATTGGTGCGACCACCGCGATCTTTACCCTTGTCTATGACGTGTTGCTCAAGCCCTTGCCGTATAAGCAACCTGGACAACTGGTCATGATGCAGGAACAGGTAGCGGAATTCAAGGACCTCTATCCCACCCTCCCGATGAACGCCAACCATTTTAAAAACTGGCAGCAGCATAGCCGCAGTTTTCAATCCCTGGCAGTCGTGCAGCCGGAGAACGTTCCACTGGGCGCAGGCGGTCACCCGCTCCAGATCAGTGTATTGCGCACCACCTCTGGGATCTTTTCTGTGCTCGGCGTTAAGCCGAAACTCGGTCGTGGGTTTACTGCGCAAGAAGATCACCCTGGCCAGCCGCGCGTCGTGATCCTGATGTACGACCTCTGGAGGACGCAGTTCCACAGCGATTCCAACATCCTGGGAAAGACCGTCACGCTCAACGGATATCCCTGCACCGTGATCGGAGTGATGCCGCAATCATTTCACCTGCCCAGCTCACAGACCCTGTCTGGAGCGATCGGCTCTGCAAACATTCACGGAAAAACGCAAGCGCTGGTACCACTTGCCTTCACCAAAGAGCAGCTACAGGAACGCGTCGGCGACTTCAACTATCCCGGCTTGGCGCGTCTCAAGCCGGGAATTTCTCTCGCGCAGGCGCAGGATGAGTTGAATGCGCTGCAGCATAGCTTTTCCGCCACTTTGCCCGCGGACGAAAAAATGACGCTGTCGGCGATTCTGATTCCATTCCAGCAATACCTGGTGGGCAACAATAGCAAGCCACTTATCATCCTGCTGGTCGCAGTCGGAGGACTGCTTTTTGTCGGCTGCATCAATATCATGAATCTTCTTCTTGCCCGCGCCGTGAGTCGCCGGCAGGAAATGGCTGTGGCCTCCGCGCTGGGAGCCAGTCGGAGCGACCTGCTGCGAGCCTCCATGCGAGAAGCCGGCGTGTTGGCCGCGATCGGCGGTGCAATGGGAATTGTGCTTGCGGCCATATTGGTGCCGACGCTGCAGCAATTTCTGCCTGAAGATTTGAACTTTCGCGGTAACCTCCACGTGGACTGGATGGGGGTAGCCTTCGCCGTACTGCTGGCCGTAATTGCAACGCTGCTGGCCGGTGCCGCCCCTGCATGGATG
Source organism: Acidobacteriota bacterium (assembly GCA_021778815.1). Classification (GTDB taxonomy): domain Bacteria; phylum Acidobacteriota; class Terriglobia; order Terriglobales; family Acidobacteriaceae; genus JAKAAZ01. Next base: position 4,603 of record JAJYBW010000037.1, read on the forward strand.
AGCTGGCGCACCCAGCCACAGGACGCATTGCGGTGCGATTCACGTTCGGCCGGCGAGTCGCGCAGTGGCAAACAATTACGCAAAACCCTGGTCGCGGCGGAAGTCGCCGTCAGCGTAACCCTCGTCCTGATGACCGGATTGGTGACCGCCAGCCTCTACCGCCTGATGCATGTCGAGCGCGGCTTTCAAGTCGATCGCGTGTTGACAGCCACGATTGAATTACCGGGCAAAGAATATCCCACGCGCATCGACCTGTACAAAACAATGTTGGCAAAGCTGCAGCAGTTGCCAGGCGTCGAACATGTCGCCATTACCAGCGTGCTGCCACTCAGCGGAGATTCCTGGATCGACATGGCGCGCGTTTCTGGCGACACGCGTTCCTTTTTCCAAATGCCGACAGAGCATTGGCGCTGGATTAGCCCAGGATATTTTCAGGCGCTTCATCTTCCCTTGCTGGAAGGACGCTTTCTCAGCAACAACGATGATGGCCGCAACGTTGCCGTCGTCTCGGCGTTGACCGCGAAAACGCTTTGGCCCGGGAAGGATCCCATCGGGCAGCAGTTCACGCACGGCGGCGACGACAAAAAAACCTTCGCCGTCATCGGTGTTGTAGGCGACGCGCGAACCCTTTCACTCGCCAAGCCGGATCCTATGATGGTCTACGTGCCGTACTGGTATCGTGCCGAACCCACAGCTGGATTGGTAGTGCGCACCAGCCAGGACCCGTCGCAGATGGCGAACGCGATCCGCCGTACCATCTGGAGTATCGATCCCGCAGTTGCTGTTCCCACCGTGCGTGCGCTGGGTGGAGTGGTTGCCGATTCGGTCGCGACACGACGCTTTGAAATGGATCTGCTGCTTCTGTTTGCCATCAGCGCGTGGCTGCTTGCCGGTCTTGGCGTGTACGGTGTGGCCACATATTCCGTTGTGCAGCGCCGCCAGGAGATTGGCCTGCGCATGGCGCTCGGCGCGCAGCGAGGAAATATTTATGCTCAGGTGCTGCGTGAGGGCCTGACGCCGGTGTTTGCCGGCGCAGTGGTTGGCATTGCGGTTGCCTTCGCGTCGGCTCGGCTGATTGGCAGCCTGCTGTTTCAGGTGGATGCATTCAATCCCTGGATCGCAGCCGCTGCAGCCGCGTCTCTGTTGCTGGCCGGCACAACAGCTTGTCTGTTGCCCGCTCGCCGCGCGGCTTCGGTCGATCCCATGCAGGCGTTGCGTTCCGAATAGGAGACTCAGGATGACGACATTTCTCAACGACGTTCGCTTCGCGCTTCGACAATTGCGCAAGTCGCCGGGATTCACCATCACTGCCATCGTTACGTTGGCGCTCGGCATCGGCGCAACCGCGGCCATGTTTAGCGTGATGGATGCCGTGCTGCTGCATCCGCTCCCCTTCAACGACGTCGATCGCATCACGCGGATCAACATGAAGGCAGCCGCGAACTATTCGCAGCCTGCCTCCTGGCAGGAGTACAAGGATATTCGCCGACTCGCGACCACGTTCAGCGTCGTCGCGGGAGTTGGCTATGGCGGCGGCGTCACCTTGACCCAGGGCAAGGACGCGATTTATCTCCACGCGGTGCAGGGAACCGACAATTTCTTCCAGCTCTACGGAGTTCGCCCAATCTTGGGACGCACCTATCTACCCGGCGAGGACCAGACTGGAAAGAATAATGTCGCCGTCCTCAGCTACTCCGTGTGGCAGCAATATTTCGGTGGCAGTAAAAATGTGATCGGCGAATTCATTCACCTCGATGGCTTGCCTTATACGGTCATCGGCGTCATGCCCGCTGGCTTCCGCGTGCGCTTCGATACTCCGGATGTCATCTACACGCCCCTGCAACTTTCCCCTGATCAGATCAAATCGCGCGGCAGCTTCTGGATGCCCGTCTGGGGCCGTCTGAAGCCCGGCGTCACCGTTGCCCAGGCCACCGCGGACATGAATCACGTGCTGAATGAATTGGGCAAGCAGTTCCCCGATCACGACAAGGGCAAGACCGCGCAGGTCGTTCCCATCGTCGATGTGCTACACACCAACCAGACCGGTCATAATGATCGCCCGGAGTTGTGGACTCTGTTAGCCGCTGTGTTCGCGGTCCTCTTGATTGCGTGCACCAACGTCGCCGGCCTGCTGCTGGCTCGCGGCATTTTGCGGGAGCGTGAGCTGGCCGTGCGTGCCGCGCTGGGCGCAGGGCGCAAGCGCATCGTGATTCAAATGCTGACTGAAAATGTTCTTCTGGGCATTGGCGGCGGAATCGGCGGCGTCATCCTGGCCCAACTGTTGCTGATTGCCATGCAGCAATTCCTAGAAAAGGCCTTTGCGCTCGGCGGAAACGCCCACATGAACCTGCCGGTTCTGGCGGCAACCTTCGTGGTTTCTCTGCTCGCCAGCGCTGCGGCAGGATTGGTTCCAGCCTGGAGGGCGGCGCACATCGATCCCAATCATGCTCTCAAGTCTGGCGCGAACACCGGGACCACGCGCCATCAGCATCAACTGCGAGCCGGCTTTGTGGTGGTGCAGGTGGCGCTTTCGTTGATGTTGCTGGTGTGCTCCGGCCTTTTATTGCTGGGACTCCGGGAAATGCTCCAGACCGATGTGGGCTTCAATCCAAAAAACCTACTTACGTTGGAAGTCGATATTCCTTCCGGAGATTACAAGAGCACAGGCTTTGTGCCGGGACTGGTCCAGCCGCTGGAAATGCGAGTGCAGCAGATTCCCGGGGTCACCGCAGTCGGCAGCAATGACCTGATGCCAATTTTTCAGAACGGTTCCAATAGCGATATCGCGCTGGTCGGTAAGCCCGAGGATCCGCTCGACAAGCAGCGTTTGACGGAAATGCGTTTCGTCACCCCGGGATATTTCGCAGCCATGCAACTTCCCATCCTGAAAGGCCGCGCCTTCACCGCACAGGACACGGCGAAATCTCAGCCAGTGGCGATCGTCAACGACGCCTGGGTCAAGGAATTTCTATACCGCGACGAAGACCCGCTCGCTCAGGCCTTCAAGGGCGATTCGGATGCGCACGAACCAAACACCGCCATTGTCGGCGTCGCTCGCAGCGGTCGGCAAAATCTGTTTGAGCCGGCCAACGCGGAAGCCGATTTCCCCATGACCCAGATGCCGGAGTCATGGATGGCCTTTATTCCGCAGTTTTATCTTTTTGTGCGCACCTCCGTTCCGCCCACCAGCATCGTTCCTCAATTGCGAAGAGCGCAGCATCAGGTCGCTCCCAACGTTGCCTTCCGTACCCCGCAAACTATGGAGCAAGTCCTCTCCGATGCCCTGGTCACCAACCGGATGCTCAGCTGGTTATTCGGCCTGTTCGCCGCTATCGCCGCAATGCTCACCGCGATCGGCATCTACGGGCTGCTCACGCAGGAGGTGGCCAGCCGCACTCGCGACATCGGCGTTCGCATGGCGTTGGGCGCAACCCGCGTCGGCGTGGCCCAGCTGATCTTGAGCCGTGTTGGCGTTCTGTTGATTGTTGGGATTGGCGCGGGCCTGACGGGTGTATTTCTTATTCGACGCGTGTTGATTGCTGTGCTCACAGTGCAGTTTCATCAGGACATTGGCGCGATCGTTGCCATTGCATTTGGTTTGGCCGCCATCGGGCTGCTCTCCGCGGTCATCCCCGCGCGGCGCGCTGCCTCCATTGATCCCATGCAGGCCTTGCGATCGGAATAAGGAGATTGACATTGACCAATTTGCTCAACGATCTTCGCTACGCACTCCGCCAACTCCGCAAATCGCCCGGCTTCGCCCTCACCGCCATCCTCATCCTTGCCTTGGGGATCGGAGCCAACGCGGCCATGTTCACCGTGCTCAACGCTGTGCTGCTGCGCCCTCTACCCTACGCCAACGTGAACCGGCTGATCGTGCCCACGATGTTCGACAACCATGGCGAGCGAATGTACGGCGCCGGGTATCCCGACATCGCCGAATGGCAGAAGCGGGCGCACACACTCAGCGGCATCGCCTACGTGACCGATGAGAGCCGATTCATGGAAGTGGCGCACAGCGGTGAATCCGTCTCCAACGTTCAGAGCAGCGCAAACTTGTTTTCCGTTCTCGGGGTGCAGCCGCAGATTGGCCGCACCTATAGCCTGGAGGAGCAGTCGCCGGGCCACGAACATGTCGTCGTGCTCAGCGATGCACTGTGGACGAAATACTTCCATCGCAACCCCAACGTGCTGGGACAAACCATCAAGCTTGACGGAGACTCGTATACGGTCATCGGCGTCATGCCGAAAGCATTCTCCTATCCGTTTTCCGGCGGCCAGACGCGGGCCTCGGCAGCGGACTCTCAAGTGTGGGCGCCGCTGCCGCTCAAGCCGGATGTCATGACTCGTGCCGGATTTCCGTCGTTCTACAGCCTGATCGCGCGTCTGAAGCCTGGCGTATCCATGAATGCTGCGCAGGCGGACCTGAATAACCTGCAACACACGATTGCGAAAGAATATCCGGCCGGCTACCAGTATCCCGTTCCCACGTCGGTGCAAACGCAATCCTATCGGTCGCAGCTCACGCGGCAATACCAACCATCGTTATTGGTGTTGGAAGCGGCCTGCCTGATGCTTTGGCTGATTGCCTGCGCCAATGTTGCCGGGCTTCTGCTGGTGCGCGCTTCGGCCCGGCAAAGGCAGATCGCCGTGCGCGCCGCGCTGGGGGCCGGGCGTTCGAGACTTGTCTGGCAGTCCTTATCCGAAGGCCTGCTGATCAGCGTAGTCGCGAGTGGGGTTGGGATTGGCCTTGCTGCCGTGGCCCTGCGCGTGTTTCGTCACGCATTGCTGCAACGGATTGACATCGTGCGTGACATTCACCTCAACTGGCCGGTTGTTTTCGCCTTGGCATTGTTCGCAGTTCTTACCGCAGTCGTCTGCGGAATCCTGCCGGCGCTGATCGTCTCGCGAATTCCTGCGTTGCAGCAAGGGAACACTCAGATCAGCGCGGGTCGACGGCAGAAACATCTTCGCGAGGGTTTGATCGTGTTCGAGATTGCTCTCTCTCTCACGCTGCTCGTCGCCTGCGGCCTGATGCTGCGCACGTTATATGACCTGCGTCACGAACCCCTGGGCATACGAACTGACCATATCGTGACCGCGAACTTCGATATCCCGAGCTACGAATACCGCAATGCTAATGTGGTCGCGCAACTGTATCAGCCGATGCTGGAACGTACCCGGCATCTGCCCGACGTGCGGGCTGCCAGTCTATCGACCACCGTGCCGCTCGACGACAGCTTTTTCGTGCAGCTGACGATGTATGGCAAAAAGAAATCCACCGACCCGCGGAATGCTTCAGTCAATGCTGAGCTGGGTGCGACAACAGCGGATATGCAGCGCGTCTTCGGTTTCCGCATGCTGCAGGGAAGATTTTTCAACGCACAGGACACAGTCACCTCGCAACCAGTGATTGTAGTGAATCAGGCCTTCGCCAAGGCGTACTGGCCGGATGGTCGTGTATTAGGCCAACCATTCACCAACTGGCGCACGGGCAAAAAATCTCCCCGCGCAATCGTGGCTGGCGTGATGGATGACCTGCCGCAGCGCTCGCTCGCCAATAAACGCGGACCGCAAGTGCTTATCTGTGTCTGCCAGCTTGAACCGGAAGATACGTTTTACGATGTGACGGCCAGCCACCATATGCAACTTGCGGTGCGCACGCGAGAAAATCCGGAGGTCGTTATCCCCGAAATTCGCACCCTTCTCGGTCAGCTCGCGCCACAACTTCGCGGCATCAAAATCGAGACCATGGACCAGGTCGTAGAAGACTCGATGGGCGACCAGAATCTGGCGGCGCACCTGCTGGAACTGTTTGGCGGAACTGCGCTCATCATCACGCTTGCCGGCCTCTATGGATCATTGCTCTACGCAGTCAGTCTGCGGAGAAGGGAAATGGCGGTTCGCCTCGCGATGGGCGCGCAGCGTGGAGATATCCTGAAGATCGTTCTCTCTCGCGCGGCCATCCTGCTCGTGATTGGTCTTGCCGCAGGTACAGCAATTTCCTTCGCCACCGGCCGCTATCTGCAGAGCTATCTCTATAGAGTTCATTCCGGCGATCCAGCCACGCTTTTGGTGGCGTGCTTACTTTTCTTAACCTGTGGTTTGCTGGCCGCCTATCTTCCCGCTCGACGGGCGGCCATGACAGAACCCATTGAAATTCTCCGTGAGGAATAGGCCCAAACCATGACCACCTTGCTCAACGATCTTCGCTACGCCTGGCGCCAATTGCGCAAGTCACCCGGATTTACTGTAACCGCCGTGGTTACATTGGCCCTCGGCATCGGCATCAGCGCCGCCATGTTTACTGTCGTCGATGGTGTCTTGCTGCGGCCGCTGCCCGTGCCCCATCCCTCCCAGGTTGTCGTTTTGGGCGGCAGTTCTTCGCTTCCGAACTTACGCGACTGGCGCGACCGCGCAAAGTCGTTTCAGGACATCGCATGGTACACGCAAAAGTTTTTCAACCTGAAGAAACCGGATGGCACCGCTCAGTTTTCTTTCAACGCGCAGACCAGCCCTAACTTTTTCTCCATGCTGCAGGCCCAGCCCCTGATGGGCAGAACTTTTCTTCCGCAAGCCGGGTCCGAGGGCAACCAGGGCACGGTCGTTCTCAGCCATTTTGTGTGGCAGAACAATTTTCATGCCGACAAAAATATTCTTGGCAAGCAAATTCAACTGGGCGCGGACGCCTATACCGTCATCGGCGTGATGCCCCGGCAGTTCTACATTCCCATCAATAACGATAACGATGGACCGGTCGTATGGACCGTGCTGCCCCACACGGCAGACATGGAGCAGCGCGACAATGGATTCTTGAGCGGCATCGGGCGTCTGCGACCCGGTGTCTCCGTCGCTGCCGCACGGACAGAATTGAGCGGCATTCAGGGCAACATCGCCCGGCAGTTTCCCGACCTGCACCTTCAGAAGAATGTCGGCGTGCAGAATTACCTGGATTCGCTGGTGGGTTCGGTACGACCCGCCCTGCTGGCCTTGCAGGGCGCGGTGCTGCTCGTCTGGCTGATCGGCTGCGCCAATGTTGCCGGTCTGATGCTGACCCGCATGGCCGCTCGGCGTCGAGAGATTGCTGTGCGCGCCGCCCTGGGTGCCGCGCGCGGACGCATCGTCCGCCAGTTCCTGACCGAGAGCCTGCTGCTCGGCATCGCTGGAGGTGCATGCGGATTAGGCATTGCCTCCGCCTGCCTTGCGATCCTTCGCCATTCCATCCAGGCCAATCTGAGTCGCTCCGGAGACATCGCATTGAACTGGCATGTCATCCTGCTGCTGATCGCGCTCTCCATCATTTCGGCGGTGATTTTCGGAACGATCCCCGCGTTTCAAGCGGCATCTGCCGATCCGCAGGAAGCCTTGCACGAAAGCTCTCGCGGCGCCGGCGCCGGCGTCAAACAGCTCCGCCTGCGCAACGCTCTCATCGTCGGCGAGCTTGCATTGTCCTTGGTTCTGCTGGTTTCAGCTGGACTGTTGCTGCGTACTCTATATGCCCTGCGCCACGTTCCTGTCGGCTTCAACCCGCAGCATCTGGTGGTCGCACAATTCTTCTCCCGGGGAGGATTTACACCCTCGGCGGCGGACGCGAAGTCGACGGACATTCGCACCGTGTTCTACAACCCACTGCTGGCGCGCGTGTGCCAGATTCCCGGTGTCGAGTCCGCCGCCTTGGTGACCACCGCACCGCTGACGAACAACGTACACATGAATACCGACTTTGCCGTCAGCGGTGATCCCGCGGCCAATGCCGCCGATCGTTCGGTCGAACTGCATGCGGTCACTCCCGGCGCGTATCGCACTTTGCAAATCCGTCTCCTCCAGGGTCGCGCCTTCGATGACGGAGACCGCATCGGGACTGCCCCGGTCGTCGTTGTCAATCAGGCGTTCGCCCGTAAATATCTGGGAACGAACCCGCTGCGGAAGCGGCTCAACCTGGATACCGACCCAACGGCGAAGAGCATTCTTCAAAATGTCAGTGTGGTTGGCATCGTGGAAGACACGCCCAGCGTACTTGGGCAGCCCGCGGTTCCTGAAGTCGATGTCGACCTGAATCAACTTCCGCTCAAAGATGATTTCTACCCGATTCTTTCCTTGGCCATGGAACTGGTCGTGCGTACTAGCCAGCCGCCGGAAGTGATCGTCCCCACCATCAGTCGGATTTTCTTCGAAAGGAACGCGACATTCATCGTGAACAGCGTGCAAACCATGCCGCAGCACATGGATGATCTGCTCGGCAGCCAGACACTCGCCGCGCGGTTGTTGTGGATCTTCGCCATCGCCGCGGTTTTGATCGCCGCCGCCGGTCTCTACGGACTGCTCAGCTACAGCGTCGGTCAGCGCACGCGGGAGATTGGAGTTCGGCTCGCCCTGGGCGCGCAGCGCGAAGATGTCCTTCGCATGATCTTGCGCCAGGCAAGTCGACTTCTAATCGCGGGACTACTCATCGGGATTCTCGCCGCATATTTCACAACAAAATTGGTGCGCAGTTTTCTCTACGGGGTCGCCCAGCATGACACGCTGACCATCGCTGCCGTATCGGTTCTGCTGCTCGCCGTGGGACTGGTTGCCAGCTATCTACCGGCGCGGCGGGCCGCAAAGATCGAACCCGTGGAAGCCTTGCGCTCCGAGTAGCACAACGTTCGCGGCGGCGCACAAAAGCGCCAGGACTAAAAAAGTCTTGGCATCACACGCAGATTTCCAAGAAGTGAGAGACGAATGATTCAACTAAAAAATATCGACCGCAGTTACAAATTAGGGGCAGGGCAATTGTGGGTGCTTCGTCGCATCCAAATGAACATTCAAGCGGGCGAGTTCATCACCATCATGGGGCCTTCCGGATCCGGAAAATCCTCGCTGCTGAATATTCTTGGTCTGCTCGATGACGATTGGCAGGGAGAATACTGGTTCGGCGAGCAGCCCGTTCATAAGCTGAACCGAAAGCAACGAGCCGATCTATCCCGCCGCAGCATCGGCATGGTGTTCCAGAGCTATCATCTATTGGATGATTTAACTGTCGCGGAGAACATCGACCTTCCTCTCTCATATAAAAACATCCCCACTGGTGAACGCCAGGGCATGGTCGCCGACGTTCTGGATCGCTTCCGCATGGTCGCCAAAAAAGATCTATTTCCCTCCCAGCTTTCTGGCGGACAGCAACAGTTGGTCGGCATTGCTCGTGCCGTCATTCACAAACCGGCGCTGCTGTTGGCCGACGAACCGACCGGCAATCTTCACTCTGTGCAGGCCAAAGAAATTATGGAGCTCTTCCGTGAACTTAACCGGGAAGGCACGACCATTGTTCAGGTGACCCACTCGGACTTGAACGCGACGTATGGAACGCGAACCGTCCAGCTGAGCGACGGCTGGATGCTTTCTGACTCCGCACATCCCGAGTTACGGCAGACAGGAGACGGAAGAGCTTGATGAATCTTAAAACATCTCGTATGCCGGCGTTGTTGGCCGCCTGCGCATCGATCGGGCTATTCGTAACTGCGACAGTTG
>JAJYBW010000038.1 GCA_021778815.1 Acidobacteriota bacterium
TTTGCGGAAAAACTGGGTCAAGCATTCAGCGGGAGTAACCTGACAGCGTCTTTGACGGCGATGCAGCCGGCTGCGGCTCAGGGCATGTCTGACATGGTGAAAGAGATGTCGAAGCTGAAGGGTATTCCGGTTGAGCAGATCATGCGCATGGGAGCGACGACCAACGGGGAACCCCTGCCGGCAGCCAGCGAAGCTCCGCTGCCACCCAGCCCGTCAGGGCCAGAGATGCCTTCTGCGAAGGATGTCGCACAGCAGTCGGCATCCAATGCGATTGCGAGCAAACTTGGTGGATTTGGAATTGGCGGATTTGGCGGCTTCGGACATAAGAAACAGGCCCAGCCTCCGCCGCCGGCTAACGACAGCTCCACCACGACGCAGCAAACTCCGACCTCCACCGTACTGATGGAATCGAAAACGGAGATGTCCGGGTTTTCGTCGACGCCGATTGATTCGGGGAGATTTGCAGTTCCCGCAGGTTTCACCCAGGTTCAATTGCAGCCGCCGCACGCAAAATAGAGGGCGCTGCCGGCTGCTTCGTTTGATTCGAGGCGTAGACTTCGAGCTCTCGCTACGCCCTGGCCGCTTTATGGATTGCCAACAGTGTTTCCAGCAGCGGCTTTAATTGCTTCAGGTCGAGTGCGTTGGCACCGTCTGACTTCGCCTGCGTCGGATTGTCGTGGACCTCAAGAAAGACACCATCCACGCCCGCGGCCACAGCGGCCCGAGTCAGAACCGGAATGAATTCCGGCTGACCGCCGCTGACGCCATCCTGCGCAGAGGGCATTTGGACGGAATGGGTGCCATCGAACACCACCGGCGCGAACTTCCGCATAATCGACAGAGAGCGCATGTCGACAACAAGGTTGTTGTATCCGAAGGTGGCGCCGCGTTCGGTCAAAAATACCCGCGCGTTGGAACTTGTCGCATGAATCTTCTCAACCGCGTGCCGCATATCCGCGGGCGCAACGAACTGCCCTTTTTTCACATTGACCGCTCGACCGGTTTGCGCGGCAGCCACTAGCAAATCTGTCTGACGACACAGAAAGGCGGGAATCTGCAGCACATCTACATCTTCTGCCACACGCTCGCAGTCGTGGGCGTCATGCACATCCGTCAGCACTGGCAGGCCAGTGGCCCGCGCCAGGCGTCTTAAAATTTCGCAGCCCGCTTCCAGTCCGGGCCCTCGAAAACTTTTTACCGAGGTGCGATTCGCTTTGTCGAAGCTGGCTTTGAAGATGTAAGGAATACCCAAATCGCCAGTGATGCGCTGGATGGCATCTGCCATGGTGCGAACGTGGGCTTCACTTTCAATGACGCAAGGGCCCGCAATCAGGAAGAGTTTTCCGTACCCAACCTGCACATTGCCAATCTCGAACTCATGAAGCTCTGGATTGTCCACGGATTTATAAGAACACAAATACAAGGCAAATGCGGGATTGGGGACTTGGCTCGACGACGCCTAATTGACGGTGACTTGCTGGAATCCCAGCCCCAGCAACATCGAAGTGACGGTCGCACTCGCATTTTTATTGGCTGTTGCGAGGATGCCGTCCGCCAACGCCGCCTGCTGAATCTGCTGTTGTGCCTGGTCGCGAACCTGACTTTCGAGATTGGGATCTTCTGGTACCAACAGGCCCGTCGTCCGAGAATAGACCCGAGTTTTTGCGTTATCGAGAGCGGTGACAAAGATCTGCGCCGGTGGCAGATGCACCTGGATGGAGCGGCCTTCAATTTGCACATCGCTCGTCTTGAGTTGACCCAGGTCGATACCGGCGATCACATTTCCATGAACCACCAGCAATAATTTGTCGCCGACCAGAAAATCCGGAAGGACAGAACTCTGACGATCGCCTTCAACAATTTTATCGAGCGAATAGTTGACCGTTTCCAGTCGCTGCAGACGCTGAATCTTATTAACGACCGTCGCGAGTGAGATGTCAATCGAAAGGCTTCGTCCTGTCACCACAGCCGCCAGTTGGTCCCAGACCTCGGTCTTGGCTTTGCGGGCAAAGACTGCAAATCCGATGATGCCCAAGAGCAGCCCGAGCACGAATGCCGGGAAGCAGGCACGACTGCGCTTGGGTTCGACTACGTAATTTCTGCTGGTTCTCATACGTCCCTCAGTTGGATGCCCATTCGAGCTCGCACGTCAAACGGAACATCTATGGCGCTCAGATGACAACGGTCTCCCGATACTCACCGAAGACCTTGCGCAACGTCCCCGCAATCTCACCCACCGTCGCATAGCTTTCCACAGCCTCCAGAATCGCGGGCATCAGATTTGCTCCACTACGCGCAGCATCCGTCACGCTCTGCAATGCTGTTTGCCATCGAAGATTATCTCGACGAGTGCGCAAGGCACGCACCTGCTCCACCTGCTTGCGCTCCAGCGATTCGTCGATATGTTGCAATGGAATTCCCTGCTCACCTTCGCGTGTAAACCGATTGACGCCGACGAAGATCGCGGAGCCGCTGTCGACAGCTCGCTGAAATTCATAGGCTGCATTCTGAATTTCCTGCTGCACAAATCCCTGCTCGATCGCCCGAAGCATCCCGCCCATTGTGGCGATCTTCTCCAGGTATGTCGAGGCTCGCTTTTCAATTTCGTCGGTGAACGCTTCGATGCAATAGGAGCCGGCGAACGGATCGACGGTCTGAGCCACTCCTGATTCATAGGCCAGGATTTGCTGGGTGCGGAGTGCCGTGCGCGCCGCCAGCTCCGTTGGCAGCGCCAGCGCTTCATCATAGCCATTCGTGTGCAGCGACTGCGTTCCGCCCAGCACAGCTGCCATCGCCTCAATCGCTGTGCGAACGATATTGTTTTCCGGTTGCTGCGCGGTCAGTGTGGAACCGGCAGTTTGCGTGTGAAAGCGCAGCATCCACGAGCGCGGGTTCTTCGCGCCGAATTCTTCCCGCATGATCCGCGCCCACATGCGACGTGCCGCACGAAACTTCGCCACTTCTTCCAGAAAGTTGCTGTGCGCATTGAAGAAAAACGATAGCCGCGGGGCGAATTGGTCAATATCGAGACCCGCATCGATCGCGGCCTGCACGTAGGTCTTGCCGTTCGCCAGAGTAAACCCAACTTCCTGCACAGCGGTCGAGCCAGCCTCCCGCATGTGATAGCCAGAGATGGAAATGGTGTTCCACTCCGGCACGTTTTGATTGGCCCAGGCAAACATATCGGTGATGATGCGCATCGCGTGCGGCACAGGATAAATGTAGGTTCCGCGCGCAATATATTCCTTCAAAATGTCATTCTGCACGGTTCCGGAAAGCTTCTTTATCTCCAGCCCATTGCGTCGCGCCACCGCGACATACAACGCGAGAAGAATACTCGCCGTCGAATTGATGGTCATCGAGGTGGAGATTTTATCCAGCGGAATGTCTGCGAACAATCGCTCCATGTCTTCAATGGAATCGATCGCGACGCCGACTTTGCCAACTTCGCCTAGGGACATGGGATCGTCCGAGTCGTAACCGATCTGCGTTGGCAGGTCAAAGGCCACCGACAAACCAGCTGTCCCGCTGGCCAGCAGAAACTTATAGCGGCGATTGCTTTCTTCCGCATCGCCCATGCCGGCATACTGGCGCATGGTCCACAGTCGTCCGCGATACATGGTGGGTTGAATGCCGCGTGTAAACGGATAGTCGCCGGGGAAGCCGATGCCTGTCGTTTCAGCAGTTTCGCTGCTGGCCTGAGGCATATTCGATGGCTGGTAGATGGGTTCGACTTCGAAACTGGAGCTAGCTGAAACGATAGACCCTCTCGCGGGATCTTCGATTGCGGATTTTTTTGGCATGGCGCAATAACCCCTTGCGACTGCGTGCATTTGTGCAGTCAAAAAATCCTAATGCGGCGTGCGCCGTGACCGGACGAACGCGCTGATGGAAAAATAGAGAAATACAGCAGTCATTACCAGATCAATCTCGAAGTGACGATGTTCTGGCCCGAATCTCCAGGCATGGCGCAGGCGCCAGAGACCCTGCGCAAAAAACAGAGCAAACAGCGCGAAGAAAAGTCCGGTGACCTCATACCACAAGGCGCGGCCGGCGGCGGAGAAGGGCTTCCAAAAAGCTCGGCCGAATCCGCGACCGCCTTGCGCGGCTTTGCGGACCAAATCGCCGCTGGGAACCGCGATGCGTTTTGTCACAGGTCGCGGCGTCGACTCCGTCCTGGATGGCGCAGATTCAGGTCGTCTCTGGGCCGCCGGAGTAGCGGCGGGCGCGTTTCCTGCGGAGGCCACGTTCTGCGCCTGCTCCCGCAGAGCCTTGGCGGCGAGACGGGTGCCGATCCCAAGCCTTCGACCTAGACGAACCTTATCCACACAGAAAAAGTGTAGCAGCCGTGCGCTACGACATTGCCCTCTCGTCGAAACCAAAGTATGGTAAGAAAAACGCGACCGTTCCGGCGCGGGGAGGCTGAATTTGAATCGCAAGATACGCAACCTCATTGAGCAGCTTGGCGAAGCCATCCACGAGACCGTCGCCGAATCGGACCAGATTGCCGGAGTGGTGCGCAATATTCGCGCGGAAGGCTTTGAGGTCATGCTGGTGTTGGAAGCGACCATCGGACTCAATGAAGCCACGCCGGAGGCAGCTGAGACCCTGCCAGCGGAGACCCCCGGCTCTGGGCCTTTTACTCCCCAGGATTTAAATTTTCTCAGCTCACTGCGAATTCGCGTGAACGAAGAGTCAAATAGCTCCGACACAACTGACAAACCCGAGGACGCCGACTAACTTTCGCCCGCGGACCCGAGGAGGGACTGGGCCGCAACGTGCAGAACGATGCAATCCTGCAGCATCGCGCGCCCCATATCCGACGTACCGCCGAAATCAGCGATCCTCCGCCGATTTGATGACAGCTTCATCCGGCAATGGATGTTCCGCGGGTAGATACGGCCACTTCCAACGCGGCCCCAAATCGAGGAATTTAGGCAAGAACTGACGCGCAGGTTCTTCCAGGATGCTGACCGCCCGAATAAAGTGGATTTACCGAATAGATAGTTATGACCCAATTCAAGCAGCTCCTGAAGAAGGCGCACGATAAGGGTTTGAGCCCTGCGGCATCGGCGCATTTGGATGCAACCCGCAGCATCGCTGCGCTCGCCGTGCTTTTGATGCATGCGCGGCATCTGTTCCTAAGCGATTGGGCACAAGTGCAACGAAAAAATATTGGGTTGAGACTTGTGTATGCAGCGAGCAATTTTGGCCACCAGGCCGTGATCGTATTCTTTGTCCTGAGCGGGTTTCTGATTGGTCCCAGCGTCCTTCGGGCGATTCATACGCAACGATGGTCAGCGTCACGCTATTTTATGCGCCGCTTCTTTCGCCTTGAAGTGGTTTTATTTCCTGCGCTGCTTTTATGCGCTGCATGGGACCTGGGGGGGATTCACCTATTCGGACTCGGAGGAATTTACGGCGGTCACGAGACGTTCTATCCAGTGGGTTATAACATCGCGGCACGCCTTTCCTGGCCAGTTTTCGCGGGAAATGCGGCTTTTCTCCAAACGATCCGCCTGCCCACCCTTGGCTCCGACAGTCCGCTGTGGAGTTTATCAAACGAGTTCTGGTACTACATGCTTTTTCCCAGCATCGCAATTTTAGCCAGTTCATTTCATCGAAAGCGCGGTCGTATTCTCTATGGGATTCTAGCCTGCTTCATCGCGTGGTTCATTGGAACCTCGTTGCTTCTCTATTTCCCCATCTGGGTCATTGGTACACTCGTCTTTTATCTACCCAAATGGAATAGGTCCGGTGTGTTGCGAGTCGCAATGCTCGCGATTTCGGCGGCGGTGTTCGGAGGTACCGCAATCCTGGCACGACTTTATTGGACGAACGGCCTAGTTGCGGACTACAGCATGTCGATTGCGTTCGCAATATTCTTATATTTTCTCGTCAACAACACACCCACTGTTAGCGACATGTATTCAAATATTGCTCACGAAATGGCTTCCTCTTCCTACACACTTTATGTGGTGCATACTCCATTTCTTGTGTTTATCGCAGTCTGGATCGGCGGTCGCTGGACTCCGACCCTGCTGCACGTGGCTTACGCGATTCTTTTGGTTTGTGCAGCCTGGATCTATGCCCATCTCATTCACATGTTATTTGAGGCACATACTGACCAAATTCGCACCTGGACGGAGCGGAAACTGGGGATGTCGGCTCGATAGCCCCCCCCTTCGCTGACATATCTGCCTATATTCGTCGAGCGAAACCTCGCATAGTTCTACCCGCTTCCGGTTGAGACGCTCACAGCAAGTGCGGCCTTTCGGGAGGAGAGATTGGCACCGATTTACTTTGGGATTGAGCTCACTTCGGCCGTCGAATCGCGCGGAAGCCAACACGAGCCGCCCAGGGGAAGCAACATGGCAGATCGTGGTGGGGATCTGGATCACAACGGAGGAAACCGAACGTTAGAATAGGGTAGAAAGAAGTAATCACCCCGTATCGGCCATTCCACACTTGCGATTACCTTATCCAACGCGAATCAACATCAACCATGTTTTGATCGTGGCGATGATGCTGCTGTTCGCGCAATTGCTGGATCATACCGATCCTATTTTCGCTTTCCTGAATTCGCTGTCGCTGGTTCTAAGCGCCTTGACGTTCAATGTTTTGGATGGCCTATCTACCACAAGCGGTGCATTCGTGTTTTTCATGGCCATCCCCACGTTTATCATTCTGACTTTTATCAAGGTCTTTACCTGGGAACCCACCGACAAGCATTTTGAACACCCCATGATCACTATTACGGCCACTGCCTTAGGATGGGCCGGCATCCTGGTGGCCGCCGGGCTGAGCCGCAGATTTTCCACTCGTCGCAATATTGTTCACTTCACTGCGCGCGACCTGGAAAACCTGAAGAATACTTCTGCCGGATTGTTGGCCATTGGACTGTTCAGTCAGATTCTTTTGACCAACTACAATACCGGCGGCACCGGAACGATTTGGACTGCACTGAACCAACTGAACATCTTCATCCCCATGGCGACGATTCTCGCAACGTACTACGAGATTTGTATCAGCCGTGGCACACGCAGCATGAATTGGATCGTTCTGGTCAGTATTTTCTATGTGGCTGGGTTCGGGTTTATAGCAGCCTCGAAGCAGGGTATGTACGCGCCTTTTTTCTCTTACTTTCTGGTCTGCGCCGCTTTGGAATATCGTTTTCGCCCACTCCAGGTACTCGCAATTCTGGGGTGGCTGGCATTCGCAGTGGGATTCATGTTCCCATGGGCTCAGTATGCCCGCTCAATGACTCGGCAGTCGACGCTGACCGGAACCGTCGAAGCGACAATTGGGCTGCTGCGGAATCCTGCAACCATTCCCGCCATGTATCAGTGGTATGCCGACTCCCTGAAGGCGAATGCAGACGTCAATCAAGTCTCCCTGTGCTATGACCATCCGCATGGCCTGATGGACCGCGAATCCTTGATTTGCCAGGACGATCGCCTAATTGCCCTGACACAACACACGGGCCCGGCAGGGACCCAGTATTTGATCGACGGCTTCGAGATGGTGATTCCGCATATGCTTTGGCCGAGCCGAGCCAATCTGTCGCTGGGAAACATCTACGGACGGGAAACAGGTCAAGCCGGCGAAGAGGATTATACGACTGCAGTAGCATGGGCTCCGGTTGGAGATGCCTATCGCGAGCTCGGATGGTCCGGTGTCGTGGTGGTAATGCCGATCATGTATTTTTTTACTTTTATTATTTTGAATGGTGTATTTGGTGACGCTCGAGAAAGTCCCTGGGGTCTGGTCTTGGTCGCTTACGCAGCGACATTCGCGCCTGGGCTCCTGTTGCCGGTGCACCCACAATTATGGGCACACTATATTCCACTGATTCTTGTTGTTATGTGGATCACGCGATATGTTGCGCCCCAGGTGGCGGTGTTGTTCGGATTTAGAAAGGTACAAGCGAAAATTGTCCAGTCCGGCCAGGAACTGGTGCCGAAAGCCCAGGAAGCTCGCAATACCTTGTAATTTGATTCTTTGAGATTCGCACGACATTCATTTCTAAGAATGGGAGCGCTCAGCTCGGCGCGCCGCTTCCACATCCAACAAATAAAGGGATGGTGCAGATTCTCCATTCAGCCCGATCCCACCTCAGGAGATGAAATGAGTTCATTCTCTGGCAACAGATTCTCGCGCGCGGCTTTCGGAATCGCGAAACGGAATCTGACGATTGGCATGATCGGAACCTGCCTCGCCGGAGGCTTCCTTTTTGCGGCCACGACCTCCAGGCCAGGTCAGACGCCCAATTCGGCTTCGAGCCCGTCGGCAAAAAACTCGACTCTATGGTGGAAACATGCTCTGGTGTACGAGATCTATCCGCGCAGTTTTCAGGACACTAACGGCAATGGAGTCGGCGACATCAATGGGATTATCCAGCGCCTTGGCTACCTGCAGAGTTTGCGAGTGAACACCATTTGGCTGACACCGATTTACCCTTCTCCGCAAAAGGATTTCGGCTACGATATTTCCAACTGCGAAGCGATTGACCCCACGTTCGGCACCATGGCGGATTTCGATCATCTGCTGGCAGCGGCCAAGGCCCGCCATATCCGCGTCATGATGGACATGGTGATGAACCACACCTCATCACGATGCGTGCTGAGAATCCGGCTCTGCGCGATGGGAAAAACATTATGGTGAATACGTCCGACCCCAATGTTCTGTCGTATTTGCGGAAAAATCCAGGCGCAGGTCCGTCGGTGCTGGTGGCGATCAACTTTACAAACCAGTCCCACACCGTGTCATACAACGTACAGGCGCCAGGAACTCAGAATAGGCACGCGACCGCTCTACTGGTCGACCAGGGTGCGGCCAAGAATGTCGATTTGAATCACCTGGTGTTACCACCTTTCGCAGTCTTCATCGGCACGGTGCAGTAGCGTCATGCGGCGAATTGCCGATGAATCTGTTCGCGAAATGGCAACGGCGCAGCCCGTCGTACAAATAGCTACGCCGCGGTCGTTCTGACAACGCCAGAGGGATTCGGAAAGCTTCCTAGAATCCCATGGAATCGTCTGCCGACGGACCGTACGTACCTGGAAGCGGAACATCATTCAGGCGCAGGTAGACTCCCAGCTGGGCCCGGTGGTGGATGATGTGGTTGAGAAACATTCCGCGATAGACCAGGAATCGAGGCGCTTCAGCAATGGTGTGCCCTTGAAAGCTGAGCTTCCATGTCTTCTGCCATTCCTCGTCGGAAGACTTTGCAATCGCAGCTCGCGCTTTTGCGGCAATCGAGTCGAAGGCATCCAGCAGCTGTTGCCTCGATTCCATGACCAGCGGCTTCATATCCGACTTCGAAAAGTCGAACTCCGGAAGCTCGACGATTCGAACTGCAAATTCCGGCAACTGAGCCGTGTGTGCGGCCAGTTTGCCTAACGGCATCGACTTTTCATGCGGCTTAAAGTCTGGCTTCCCCTCGGGAAGTCGTTCCAGAATCGCTCGCGTCTTCTTCATTTCCTGATCGAATTCCGGTAGAAACATCTCGCGAATTTCCATGATTGCTCCTCTTCCATAGTTTCTACGACGATTGCGAATACCTAATGAATGGACCTTTCGCGTTCCCCGTAGGATGCATTTTATTCCGAAGGCAAATCCTGCTGCGATTATGGTCGCGTCTTTGTGATTTCAGGACGCAGCGACATTTCCGACTCCTCGTCCAGTAGCTCGTCCCGTCCGCCGGTGTCCTGCTTCTTTCCACCCAGATGGTTCATGGTCAGCGAATCCTTAAGAATCGCAAAAGCTTCTTCCGGTGTGTCGGCAAAGTGCAACAGCTTTACATCCTCTGGAGAAATCGTTCCCTTCTTCACCAGGGTATCTAGATTGATGACCTCGTTCCAATACTGCGACCCGTACACCACAATCGTCATCTCCTTCGCCAGTTTGTGGGTCTGAGTCAGAGTCAGCAATTCGAACATTTCATCCAGCGTACCGAAGCCTCCGGGAAAAACTACCAGCGCTTTCGCAAGGTAGGCAAACCAGAACTTACGCATGAAGAAATAATGAAAATCAAGGCTCAAGGAAGGCGTGATGTAGGGGTTGGGTGCCTGCTCAAACGGCAACCGAATATTCAGGCCAATGGTCTTGCCGCCGGCTTCGCTGGCTCCGCGATTGGCCGCCTCCATGATTCCCGGACCGCCTCCTGATGTGACCACAAACCGATAACGTTTATATTGCAGTGTCATCGACCATTGCGTCAGCAGATAGGCAAGCTTTCGAGCATCTTCGTAGTATCGCGCCATCTCAACCGCGGCTTCCGCATGGGCCCGCTGCAGTTGGGTTGCCTGTCCCTTGGCCAACTTTTCTAAGGTCGCCGGATCCTCTTCCGCTGAGGCCGGTTTTGCGGATCCTGAAGTATCCAACAGTTCTAATGCGCGAGAGGCTTCATCGAGCGCCGTGAACCGCGCCGATCCAAAAAAAACTACTGTGTCCTGAATCCTCTCACGGCGAAAATGAGCCAGCGGCTTTAAGTACTCCGCCATAATCCGCAACGCACGCCCATCAGGGCTGTTGAGAAATGCCGGATCCTCATAGGAAAGCAGAGCCGGCTTGTTATTCACCATCTATGACCTCACACTGGAGATTTGAAATTGCTGGAACTACGCGGCGGGGCGACACACGTGTCGAGGAGCATGTCGATTGACCACGGAGGTGGGGTGGGCAAACTCAGGTTCGATGCTCATGGTAATGGATGATTTCCGATATACCGATCCAGACATCCAGCAATCCAAGTCCTGAAATCACTCCGCGAGTGATACCGGAATTCATCAATCGGCCGATCGGCGAAAAGGTCAATAGGTAATGGGACTCGTTCCAGTAATTCATCCACGGAAGCAGGAATACGAACAGGCCCACGCAGAAGCAAAACACGACCAGGACAACGAGGGAGACCCGTTGCAGCCAAAGCGGAGCCGGGGATTCCGACCAAGTCTCTGTCTTTGGCAATTCGGAGGCCTCAGGTTTCAAGCTTTCCGGTGAGAACAACTCTTGTTGCGACATTTTCCTTTGACCCAGCTGTGGAGTCCTCGATACCGAGGCTCCTACTCAGCCAGGGCACCATAGCGCGTTCCTCGATTTTAGAGCAGTTCCATGGTTCCGAAGACCGACGAAGCCAGCCGTCTGTCGATTTCTGGACGAAAAACTGCACGAAAGTTCACTGCTGCTGGATCAACGTGCCATGGATATACCTAGACCGAGGTGGGCACCGCACTCCTCTTAGGTCGACGATTGGCCTGCAAGATTTTCTTGCGCAGGCGCAGACTCTTCGGCGTTACCTCGACCAATTCGTCCTCGTTGATGAATTCGATTGCCTGCTCCAGATTCTGCGGCTTGAACGGCACCAGGCGGATCGCATCGTCGGCAGAAGAGGCACGCATGTTGGTCAGCTTCTTTTCCCGGACCGCGTTCACGTCCAGATCGTTATCCCTTGAATGTTCGCCAACGATGATGCCCTCATACACTTCATTGCCGGGCCCAAGAAATAAAACTCCGCGTTCCTGCAATCCATCGAGAGCGTACGTCGTAGTGGTGCCCGCACGGTCAGCAATCAACGCGCCCGTCGAACGCTGCGGAATGTCTCCCTGGTGCGGCATGTAACCGTCAAACAAGGAGTTCATGACAATGGTGCCGCGCGTCTCCGTCAGCATTTCGTTGCGCAGTCCGATCAGACCACGACTGGGAATGCGAAACTCCAAGCGTACGCGCCCGTAGCCGTGGTTGTGCATCTTTACCATTTCAGCTTTGCGCGGCCCCAGGCGTTCCATCACAACTCCGACGAAATTTTCTGGAATATCAATGGTGAGCAGTTCGACGGGCTCCATTAACTTTCCGTCGACCACGCGGGTGACAATTTCCGGTCGCCCGACCATCAGCTCATAGCCTTCGCGACGCATCATTTCAATCAAAATGGCAAGTTGCAGCTCGCCACGACCCAGCACCTTAAAGTTGTCGGCGTTGCCTGCATCTTCCACGCGAATGGAAACGTTGGTCAGCAACTCTTTTTCCAGCCGTTCGCGCAAATTGCGAGAGGTAACGTATTGCCCTTCCCGTCCGGCGAAGGGAGAGTTGTTGACGAAAAACTGCATGGCAATCGTCGGCTCGTCGATGGAAATCGTCGGCAACGGCGCCGGGTTTTCCAAGCTCGTAATCGTCTCGCCGATGGTGATTCCGCTGATGCCCGCGACCGCAACAATGTCGCCGAGGGTCGTTTCTTCGATATCTGTACGCTTCAGTCCGCTGAAACTGAATAACTTGGTGATCTTGGTTTTTTCCAGGGATCCGTCGCGCTTGGAAATAGCAACCTCGTCCCCGGCATGCAGCGTGCCGTTGAACACACGCGCAATCGCTAACCGTCCCAGATAGTCCGAGTAGTCGAGATTCGTTACCAAGATTTGCAGTGGCCCCGCAGGATCGCCAGTGGCCGGAGGAATGGTCGAAACAATGGCCTCAAACAACGGTTGCAAATTGGTGCCGGCAACCTTCGCATCCGTCGACGCCGTGCCGAGTTTCGCGTTCGTATACAGCACCGGAAAGTCCAGCTGATCTTCGCCCGCATCCAGATCGATGAACAGGTCGTACACCTCGTTCAACACTTCCTGCGGACGCGCATCGGGACGATCAATTTTGTTAATCACCAGGATCGGAGGCAGCTTCGCTTCCAGCGCTTTGGACAGCACGTAGCGGGTCTGGGGCAGCGGGCCTTCACTCGCATCCACCAGCAACATGACGCCGTCGACCATTTTCAGCGCGCGCTCCACCTCACCGCCAAAGTCGGCGTGGCCGGGCGTATCCACAATGTTGATCTTGGCGTCGTGGAAGACGATAGCCGTATTCTTCGCCAGAATGGTGATGCCGCGCTCGCGCTCCAGGTCGTTCGAGTCCATGACGCGTTCAGCGACGGCCTCATTGGAGCGGAAAGTCCCGCTTTGACGTAGCATGGCGTCGACAAGAGTGGTCTTGCCGTGATCGACGTGGGCGATGATAGCGATATTACGGATAACGGATGACACGATGAGTGAAGTTTCCTGTTCTGGTATGTAGATTGGCTGGGCGGCAAACGCGAGAATCCAACTGGCAAGCGCGCGGATTGCGGGAGTATCCCGATCTCCTTACTAGTTTACCGCATTGTGCATGCCAGATTGCGATGGGATCTCCTGGCCCCGGAAGCCTCCCGCGAGTCGCGGGTAAACTTGCTGATAAGTTGGAGACGAAATTGGGAAACAATGCTTTTGCATCTATGCATCCTGGCGGAGTAAAGAAAAGTCGATGACCATGTCTCTAAGACCGCAAGAACGACTTGCATTAGGTCAGCAACGACGCAAGCATATGCGTCGTACGGAACATGGAGTATGGAAAGCGAAGGAGCGTCGCGAAGATCCGCTGAAACTGATGGAGACATCCATGCACGGCCGCGTTCCAGCCCTGGCGGCCTTGAAATATGAACGGATGGAAGCCTCTCCGTTCGGATACTTCCGCGGCGCGGTTCCTGTGATGGCCTATGATTTTTCGCTGGCAGCGAATACCGGTATCTTGACCCAACTGTGTGGCGACGCTCACGTCCGAAACCTGGGCGCCTACGCCGGCTCCGACGGGCGACTCGTATTCGACATCAATGATTTTGATGAAACCATCGCCGGCCCGTTTGAATGGGATGTCAAGCGAATGGCCACCAGCCTGGTACTGGCCGGCCGCGAAGCCGGCGCGAATGACGGCAACTGTCGCGAGGCCGCCGAGGTTTTTCTGGATCGATATCGGCATACTATGGCTTTGTTTGCGCAAATGCCTGTGTTGGAAGTCGCCAGATTCCAGGTACACCGGTTGCGAAATGTTCCCACTATTAAACGAATTCTCCAAGTGGCGGAGCGCGCGACCGCAGAGGATACTCTGGAAGCGTTGACGCAGGCGAACGGCCGACAAAGGAATTCGA
>JAJYBW010000421.1 GCA_021778815.1 Acidobacteriota bacterium
GCATGCTGCCACACCTGCAATCGCACCAAGGGCAATCAGATGATTCATGAATTAGAAGGGATGCGTTTGATGCGCGAGCCGCGACCGTTCTCATTGCATACCAGTCGGCACATCATGCGCATGATCGGCAGCAGCGATCTTCGTTGGAGAAAGTATTTGTACTATTAGATCTTCGCCGGACGAATTCTTCAGGCGGTGATTGGGACGAGTGGCAAGTATAACCAACAGGTGGCCGATGAGCGCGAAAGCCACGATCTGCGTGCTGGCGTGTCTTCTCGTCGTTTGGCTGGCGCAGTACGAAGGCGGGAGTTTGAGCGCTTACCAACTCGCGTATCAACAGGCCAAAGACAACCCCAATATTTCGCTGCTGCCGATCCCTTTGCCCAATACGCGTTTGGCCGAACTGGATGGTGCACGATTTGAGAGGCTGGGGCTTTCGTTTGAGGCCCCATGGAAAATCATCGTAAAGGAAACAGACCGTCCGGGAGGTACATACTTGGAATTCGCGCAAGGCCGAGTATCGATAGTCGACCGCTCGGCCATTCTCTCTAAATCTCTGAGCGGCCGAACGCGGGCTATTAAAAAGCCGATAGTCACCGAGCTGAGTTCCAAGTCGGCTTACGACCGAATGGCAGACGAGTTGCGAGCCACGCCAACGCAGGTCAAATGGTGGGGGACGCGCAGGTCGAACCTTCGAAACATGTTGCTTCTCGAGATGAAATCGACAGACGTCGGTTACCGCCGCACCGCCCTATATTCAATTCACTTCGGCGGCTGGTGGGGATTTCAGTTTGGTGATCCTGGGGTGGCGCCGTTTGGAGTTAAATTCGAACTGTTCGACGAGCATGATCGGAACCTTGAAGTTTTCTTGTCTGGCTTTGCTCGCGACTGTCCCGCTCTCTCGCAAGCTCAGGTCAATGCCTTTGTGAACTCGATTCGCCCGCTCCCTTTGACGTCCGGTTCGACCTCTCCGAATTAGCGCTAACGGAAGCCATGGTTGACCCAGTATTTCTGCCCGCAGGCTCGCGCCCCTTATACTGACCTTCGAGCGGCAAATCAGTTCGACAGGGCATTTTGCCTTCCTTTTCCATGACAGAGATAGAAAACCAGGCAACAACTGAGGATCAGAGACAGCGGGAACCGCGTTGGCTGAATATTTTTTTTGCGCTGCTGACCGCGGCGTACGCTGTGTTGTTCATTCGCCAGCCCAGTCCCTTCTTCGCCGACGACAGCTTTTTCTATCTGCAGGTGGGACGCAATTTTGCGCTGGGCTATGGCAGCACCTTCAATCGCCTGATGCAGACCAACGGCTACCATCCCATCTGGATGCTGATGTGTGCGGCGGTCTACCGGGTGTTTCCGGATCGCACCACCGGCCTGCATATGATCGCGGCCTTGATTGTGCTGCTGAATATTGTGGTGCTGGTGGTGGCGGGTCGATTGCTGCGCCGCCTGCGGGCGCCGGCGTGGGTGGCGTGGACGATCCTGATTCCATTTCTCTTTGGTCTGCAGCTGGGGACAGAGTCGTCCCTGAGCGCGGCCATGCTGATGGGGACGCTGCTGGCGTTGTACAAATTCTTCGAGCATCCGGATTGGAAAAGCGGTTTCGCGTTCAATGTGCTGGCGGCGTTTTCGGTGCTGAGCCGGTTGGACTCCATCTTTGTGATCGCGTGCATTTGGATCGCAGTGCTGATGTGGTGTCTGCAGCAACAGCAGGCGGAAGGCAAACGGGCGCTGCGGATTCATCTGGCGTGGATTCCGTTGTATGCGGTCCTTTGGGGCGCGTACCTGGGCAGCAATCTGTTCTGGTTCGACATCCTGATGCCGATCAGCGGGCTGCTGAAGTCGAGTAACGGCGGCGACCATGCGTTCGGTCATAACCTGCCGCACACGGCGTTGATCTCGCTCATACTCTGCGCCATTTCAATTGCAATTCTGTGGCGCAGGCAGCGCGACCGCTGGTTTCTATTCGCGGAGCTGCCGTTCTTTCTCGGCATCCTGATGCATGCTGCCTACATCACGCTGCGGATGACGGGAGAGACGCGCTGGACATGGTACTACGTCAGCTGGGCGCTCCTGGCGGCGCTGACCGCGTCGCGTGCGACTGCGTGCCTGTTCCGTGCTGCTCCGGCGGGGGCGCGGGGAAGGACTCCTGCCGTGGCGATGACGTTGCATTCTGTGGGCATTGTGCTGGCGATCGTGTTTTCCGCGCTGCTTTGGTACAAGATGGGCTGGAAACACAGCCGCGAGCAGGTCGCGGAAGAGACCACGATTCCCGCGTTGCGACAGGTGCTGGACGACGATCATATGTACCGCCTGCTGGCGTACGATCAGCCGGGCGGGATGGCATACTTTACCGATGCCGCCGTGGTGCCGCTGGATGGCCTCATGGCCGATCGCGAATTTCAAACCGAGCTGGCGGAGAAGGGCATCGGGGAATTTATTCGCAGGGACAATATTGACGGCTTTGCCGGTCCTACGGTGCCGTTCGACCAGTGGGGCAAGGATACGTATTGCGGCCATCTTTTTTTGGAGAGCACGAAATATACCTGCGAGCCGTGGATGGCAGCCCCGGACGGCAAACCACAGTGGATGATCACGGGCGTCGAGGTCTATTCGCGGATACCGCTCGCGCCGGCGGGATACATTTCCCTGCCGCCGTCGCACATCGTTTGGACGGGCAAGAATTATGTGACGATCTGGAAAGTCTCCCCCGCGGACAGTCAGATGAAGGCGGAAGCTTCGAATCCCACGCGTTGAGAGTCAACGCAGCGCCTGAAGGCGTATTGCGGCGGCCACTTATCCCTGGACTAAAGTCCAGGGTCTGCCTCACATCATGGCTGAACCCCGGAGTCTAGCTCAGGCCGGTTCATCCTTCCTGGCAG
>JAJYBW010000422.1 GCA_021778815.1 Acidobacteriota bacterium
GAACTTGGAATCACGCAAATGACGCTGATTGGTGTTAATGGCGGCGAATTTTGAGCTTTCGCTGGAAGCACACAAATAAGGCAGGGAAGAGATGCCTGGAAGATCCTCGACAACCTGGCGCTGAGTTGTCTTGATGTCGGGAATCGGTTCCATAGGCGCACGCCATCCTAGCTCTGAAGCTTGCACCGAAGCAATGATCGGATTTCTTGCGGGATCAATCGCGCACTCATCACTTGCGATCGTGCCAAACCGTTAATGAATCCGGGGAGAATGTTGGGATCGACGGGGAAGTATTTCATTCAATGGGTGGAAAAATCGGCTCCGGAAAATACTACTCGACGATAACCGCAGCGACGTATTACTATCACTGCTACTCCCTCTTCCGTCCTCACTGGAAGCCCATTTGTCTCAACGTTTTTTGGTTTTTCGGCGCATCCCGCTAGCAGCGCTCATGGCTTTTGCCATCGCGGCCTCGTCGTTCCCTGGGGCTGCCATCCCGACCACAAATCCCACGGTCATAACCCAAGCTCCAGAAATTGGCATGCCGGTTGTAGTGAGTTATTCGATCAAGGATCTCAGCGACTTTAATCAAGTTTGGACCATTGTGCAGGGGCGCCGGGGAGTGATGTACCTGGGCCTCGGCGGTGGACAGATACTGGCGTATGACGGTGTTTCCTGGCGAAAGATCGACACCGCGATGGATGTGGTGCGATCGCTGGCTCGGGACGACTCGGGCAGAATTTGGGTTGGTGGCGACGGCGGTTTTGGGTACCTTGCGCCGGATTCCTCCGGAATATTGACGTATGTCTCGTTGTTGGACCATGTGCCGGAAAATGCCCGCAGCTTTACAGACGTATGGCAGACGCTGGTTACGCCGCAGGGTGTTTTCTTTCGTTCCTACGAACTGCTATTTCGCTGGGACGGGAAAACGATGCACGCCTGGAGGCCGGAGCCGAAAGCTACCTTTCAGGCCCTCTCCGTAGTTCGCGGCCACATTTACACGGCGCAAAATGGCGTCGGTCTGCAAGAGATTGTAGGCGACGAAATCCGAAATCTGCCGGGCGGAGATGCGTATAAAAACTCCATCAAAGAGTATCTCCATCCCTTCGGCGCCAGCGATATTCTGATTTCAGAGCGGGAGGGCCTGCTGTCACTCTACGACGGCCAGAAGTCCACCCCTTTTCCGACCCAGGCAGATGCTTACCTCAAGGAACATAAGCTCTATAAGTCCCTGCTGCTGAAAGACGGCAGTATCTGCCTGACGACTCTGACTGGCGGAGCCGTCATCGTCGGGCACGACGGTAGCCTCCGTCAGATCATTGGTACCGCGGACGGTCTGCTGGATCCCGGAGTTCTCAGCGCCTTTCAGGATCGAGACGGAGAACTCTGGCTGGGGACGACCAACGGCATTACCCGGGTAGAGGTTGCGTCGCCCATCTCATTTTTCTCTCGCGGTGGCGCGCTGGATGCGATTCGATTCAATGGATCGGTATACGTTGCTGTCGGGGAAGGATCCTTCCCCCTGCAAAGGTTGGTTGCCGATCCACAGACGAAGCGGCCTTCCCTGATATCGATTGGCGGGGCCACGCAGGGCTTCGGCCTGTCGATATTCCGGGACCGCTCCGGTAAAACTCCCAACCAGTTATTGCTCGCCACCAGCGAGGGAGTCATGCGGGTGCAACAGAACACCCTGACCCCGGCTATGCCTTCGGTACACGGGCTCGGCGAGCCGGCTTTCACAATATTCCAGTCCAGGAAGACACCCGATCGGGTCTTCTTTGCAAATCGTGATGGAGTGTCTTCCATGCGCTGGGATGGCAAAGACTGGATTGATGAGGGAAAGCTGCCGAATATTGTGTATCGGGCGACATCGCTGGCCGAGGATAAAGACGGAAATCTGTGGGCCGCCGGCAGCAAAGGCTCTGTGCTCCGCATCACCGTGGCTCCGTCGGGAATGAGAGACTCCAAGGCCGAGGTGGTTTCAAGCAAGGCGGGCGTTCCTCCCGGTGTAACAGCGGTTGCTCTTGTCATGGGCAAGATCTATCTCGGGATTAATCGAAACCGGGATATCTATCGTTGGGACCCTACGGGTCACGGGTTTGTGGTCGATGACCAATTCCTTTTGCCCATCGATTCCCCTGATGCGACTCCGTTCCTATATCAAACAGATGATGGAAGTGTCTGGACGGGCACGATCGCATCCGGTAGTCGGCGCATCGCGCGCATCATTCCGGCGGCCGATGGAAAGTTGCGAGTCGACGAGGACACGTATCGGCCCCTCACTCGTTTCAAGGTCGAACCCGCGTTCGCTGACCCCGATGGCGATGTGTGGGCCGCGGGCGAGGCCCTGATCCGTTTTAATCCTCACCTGCAGGCCTCGGCGTCGGAACAGTTCCCCACGCTTGTGCGTCAGGTCACCGCTGGATCGCGCATTGTTTTCGGCGGTAATAGCGTCGCTGGCTCGCCAGAACTCCGGCTTCCGCCGGAGAGCAACGACGTTGACTTCCAGTTTGCTGCCGCATCGTATGGCGACTCGGCTGATATTCGGTACCAGTATCGGCTCGAGGGCGCGGACAGCGAATGGTCGGCGTGGGGGAAGCAGACGGAAGCGAATTTCAGCGGCCTGGGTCCCGGCAGTTACATATTTCGAGCGCGCTCGCGGGGAATTGACGGACAAGTGAGTCCGGAAGGAACCTATGCGTTCATCATTCTTCCGCCTTGGTACCGAACCACGTTGGCCTATATTCTGTACGGCCTTCTCTTCCTGATTCTCGCGATTGGCGGCTGGCGTTTGATCAGTATGTACGAGCGCGAGAAGGCTCGAAGAAAGACTGAGGCTCTGGAAGCTCAGGCTAAAGCGCTCGAAATATGTAACT
>JAJYBW010000039.1 GCA_021778815.1 Acidobacteriota bacterium
ACTCACACGGAAGACCTTGGGGAAGGTTTCAATCGTTTGAATACCTGAAGATATGATTTATTCACGGCACTGTCAACAAATTTCTTCACGTGGCCAGCCTGATGGGCCCCTAAGGCGATCTCGGGCCCGGACAGAATTTTTCTGGCAGCAGGGCATTCTCGCAGGACCAGGGCGTGTCCCGGCGAAAATGAGACGACAGCCGTCAGGGAAGGTTGAGCGGAAGGGTTGCGGGCTCCATGCAGTGCGCACGCCACCGAGGGGGAGGTGGCGAAGTTTGCCAAATGGTATTTCGATAACTGTTAGTTGTGGCCGGAGCTGGTTCCATTTGAAACGCCCGCGGCCGCGGTGCCTGCCTGGGGGTGAGTGAAGTCGAACATCGTCATTAGGTCCCCGAGGGCGGGACTGTTGGCCGGCACATAGGGATTGCCGGCGTTGGCGGATGGGTTCGGCAAATTGTCGCGACTGCGTGAGGACAGCGGCTTCAGTCTCCAATTGGCCTCGATGAATTTCAAGAGCGAAGCATGGTCGCCGTACGTGTGGTCGATGTATCCGGGCTTCGCGTAAGGCGACACTGCGATCAGCGGGATTCGCGGGCCGTCCCCAAAGAAGTCGATCGGTTGAATATAGCCGGAGTCGTAGGTACCGCCGGACTCGTCCGTTGTGATGAAGATGACGGTTGTCTGGTATAACTCCGTTTGCGCCTGGACCGAGGTGACGAGCTTTTTGAGAAACGCCTCATACAGGATAGGGATGGAGGAGCCAGGGTGACCGTCCAACACTGAATCTGGCTTGATAAAAGAGACGGCAGGCAAGGTGCCGTTCTGCAGGTCGCTATAAAAATCGGTCAATCCCTGGATGTTGTTCCTCAACTCAGTAGTCATGATCGATTTCGAATACTCGAATGGATTACAGATATCGCAGAAGTAATAAGAAAGCGGGCCGGTGTGATAGCCCTCGCCGTAATATCTCCACGAAATGCCGGCGGCGGAAAGCTGATCGCCGATGGTGGGGGGTCAGGGAAGGTCCGACGCTGTAGGTCTGGTCGGCGCGCAACGTCCCGTCGAGGACGTACGCGGGGTATTGATTGTTCACCAGGTAATACGCCCCAGGATCACAACTGCCGGAGTTGAACGGCTTGTAGGGCAGGATATTGAGGTAATTCATGATGGCCGGCACACCGGGCTGGGTCGGATCGGAGCAGTTGGTATAGGAGGCATTGCTGGTATTGGCGGTATCGGCATTGGCGAAACCCTCCTGCTTATACCAATTGTTGGAGCCCGGATACGGGTCCGGATTCTCTACCTGTGCTGGAACGGGAGTCGCAGGATTTCCATTCGCATCCCGATACACGAGGACGTCGGCAGTCCCGATGGAAATGGAGTTTGGCCCGGTTCCCCCCAGGATGAACTGGTGGTAGTTGTCGTTCAAGGCGTATTGATCCGCCAAAGAAGCCAGATAGGGTGCATCTCCGCCGGCCATGTTGTAGAAGCCCATCGAGACCGAGCCTTGCCAGGTTGACTGGTCGGTAAAGGGCGACGGTGGGGACGAGTTCTGCTTCTCGAGCCGGGCCCCAGCCCACGGTGGTGGCCACCCACGGATAGAGATCGTGTGCGCAACCGCTCGGGTTGGCACTACTGATGGAGGCGGCGCTGCAGTCGATCTGCTACCACATCTGATGAAATCGACGCATAGGATCGCCCGCGGTGTCGGAATACTTCATATATTGTGTCAGGGGAAATGGACCATTCGGGATAGTGGCGGGAAAACGAGAATCCGGAAAGAAAATCAATTGGGGAAAAATGCCGCCGTCTGACAGCAGCGATTAATCGCTGTCCAGCAAGCCCCGCTCGTAAGTGACGGCCGGTCCATCCACCAGCGTGAAAGGTAAAACAGTTGTCGCAGGAGACATCTCTCTCTCGCCGACCGTCGTACTTGGCTGCGGAAGAGTAGAAAAGCTGCCTGTCTGCTCCGGGCTGATTTCAAAGACGCTGGTGTCTGAGGCCGTGTGCTGCGCTCCAATCGCAAAGTTCGGGCCGGGAGCGCCAGTGGGCGCAACCACAATGCCCTCAGAGAGCAAGTTGAATACCTGTTGCGAAGGATCTTTCGGCTTATTAGGTCGCGAAGAGATTATCGAGGCTGCGATTCTCTCCGACGACGATGATGACATGCTGGATCGGGGTGGTTGTGGTGGGTCCCACATGGGTGATTCCGCCGCAGCTGGCAAGCAGGATCGCGAATACAAAAGCGAGCAGCCCATTTCGGCGACGTGGGCAGGAGTCGGCAATTTGGTACATGTCATCCTTATTTTGACACGGGGCGGTTGACACAAATTTACTACAGCGATTTGCAAAACCGCAGGGTCAATCGTAGCGGAGAATCGAACCCGCTAATCCTCATCCATGCGTTAAATTTACCGAGCGGCTAGTGAAGGCTCAATGACAAGCCGGTTGAGAACTGGAAGGAATTCTTCTGATAGCCGACCTGCGGATCGTTCTGCAGGTTGTCAATCACAGACAAAGAGAACGCGAGCTTCTTATAGAGAGGCAGCCGAATCCCTGCGTTGCCGGCGGCGGAGAAGGCATTCTCGTTGTTCCAGGCAAAGTCCGCGAGTGTTTTCTCTTCGAACATGATTTTGCCGAACTTGCGAGAGTAGGCCTCGCTGAAGATGGAACCGACGAGTTTTCGATCGAATGCGGTGACTTTCGCCGTGGAATTGAAGGCCTGCGCTTCATAGTGCAGGTCGGCGGTTCCATCAAACTCGCTATCCTCCTTCTTAAAAAATGTCACGCCTACGCCAGCGCCATAGATCTGCTGCAGGTCGAGTCCCTGGGTGGTGTCGTGATCGAAGCTGACTTGCTGCAGATAATAGCCGCGCCGCGAAAAATACTCGTCGCGTTCAGCAGCTACATGGAAGAGGTTGGTGACCGTGGGGACGGTCCCGGGCTGAGATACTCTTCCCGCGCTCTGAGTGTATTGCAAGGTGGTTCGAAGCTTGGGATCGAGCCAGATCACGGTAGGAATTGTGCGTTGCAGCGTAATGTCGGTGAGGAGTTGATAGCTATTCTGGGTTGCGCGAATCACCGTGGTTCCGGTGGTAATATTCCCGTCCCATCCCGTCCTCCAATTGATTTTTCGGCCAATCTCCTTTTGGTACGTGCCGTCGTCCACGATATATCCGACTTGATTCGCGGGAATCGAGCGGCCTGTTTCGACGGTCACAGAAGGAGTGGTCTTGACGATGGTTGGCGGGGGGGCGGCTGAGGTCAGCTGGTTCGTTTTCTGCGGAGTGACGGGAAGGACGAGGATGCCTTTGGCTTCAAGCTGAATGATGCCTTCGACGACAGGTGCTCTTTTCTTGAATCCTTTGGGCTCCTTGGGGACAATGGCGAACGGACGGTCGGAGTTCAACTCCTTGATCTTTTCCAGCGGCACGGTGATTTCGCCCGCGACTTCACTATCAAACTTGATTTTGGTTCCGGTGGAGTTCAGCAGCTTTCCGGTGATTTGATCGCCATTTTTGAAGATCAAGACCTCCTTTGGCCCCTCTGGTTTCTTGGCTTCGGCCTTGGCAGGCTTTTTTGCGGGCGTGGCGGCCAACAGCGGCGGAGGTGTGATCAGTAGCAGGGGAAAGAAGCTGGCGGCGATTGCGGCGGCGCATCGAAATCGAACATGGCGAGTGTGAGGACGTCGTAGGATCGGCGGCATTGGAGAAGTGCTCCTGGAGAAAGCTGCGAAGGATGGTCTCCTCAAGGTAAAACGAACCACGAGGGAAGTGAAGCGTCGGATGGCGGAGAACGGGAGGCGTTCCTATGTCAGATCGAGAACCTGCATCCGGTGGTATTGAAGTGAGTGCTGCGAACTTGCCAAGATGCAATCATCAAGATGCAGACCGGTGAGGTCGGAAGGAGACGCCAATGCCGAAACGGAAATTGGAAAAGGTGAAGCAAGTGAAGGAACAGGCGCGGCTCAAAATTGGACGTCCGCCCCGGGCTCAGGTAATCCCGAACAAGAAGAAGGACCGAAAAATCGACATGGAGTAAATTGCAAAGGCCCTCGTATTCAGAGGGCCTTTGCGATTTGAGATAGACGGCTACGATCAGAAAGGAATGTCGTCGTCGGTGATTTCGGTGGATTGAGAATAGTCCTCAGCGGGGCTGCGCTGATCGAAAGATGCAGTGTTGGATTTGCTGTAGCCGCCGCTGCTGCCGTCGCCTTCGCCGCGTCCAGAGAGCAGCGACAAATCGTTGACGATAATTTCTGTCTTATATTTCTTTTGGCCGGTGGTCTTGTCGTCCCAGGAAGAGGTCTGCAGGCGGCCTTCAACGTAGAGCTTGTTGCCCTTCTTCACGTAGTCGCGGACGATTTCCGCGGTGCGCTGGTACGCGACCAGATTGTGCCATTCGGTCCGGTCCTGCCAGTTGCCGGTCTTATCTTTGAAGCGCTCGCTGGTGGCGATGGAAAATGTCGCGACGACGGTGCCGCTGGCGGTGGCCTTGATCTCGGGATCTTTGCCGACGTTGCCGAGAAGGATGACTTTATTGACGCTCTTTGCCATGTTGGACCTACTTTCTCCCTGAAACCTGTTTTCGGATAACGATACCAGAGCCTTGCGGGAACTGCATTTCCGTTAGGTTCCGTCGCGGCTGAGCCTGCGATTGCGCAGCCATTTTGCACCGCCGAGGACCAGCAGCATCAGGCTGAAGGGAACTCCCATCAAGGCGAACATCAGGAACAGCCAGCCGCCGTTGGAGCGGGCGCCGTAGATGCCGATGCCGCCGAAGACTGTCTCCGTGAGCAGCAGCGAGAGCAAACTGACAATCATGATCCAGAAGCCGGCTTTCAGCAGGGCGCGGGTGCCGTCGTCGGGCCTGGGGGTATTGTCGCCCGGCAGCCGGGAGGGCATTTTCAGCGGCGCTGGATCGATCGCGGGCATATGGGTTCCCAATGTGCTCAACGCCAGGCTGCTAGCATCCCGTAGACCACTACGCCGGTGACCGAGACATAGAGCCAGATGGGAAAGGTGTAGCGCGCGATGCGTTTGTGCTGGGGAAATCGACCGCTCAGCGAGAAGAAAAATGTAATCAGGATGAGGGGCAGGACCACGACGGAAAGAAAAATGTGGCTGATGAGGATGGCCAGATAGACGGTGCGGACGGTGCCGTGACCGGGAAAAATCATATCTCCGTGTAGTGCGTGGTTGGTGACGTAGCTGACGAGAAACAGTACTGAGAAGGCGAAGGCGGTCATCATCGAAATGCGATGGCGGGCGATCTGGCGATGACGAATGAAGTAGAAGCCGGTCAGCAGGGCGATGACGCAGAGGCTGTTCAGCACGGCATTCAGCGCGGGCAGGAACATCAGGCTCTGGGCATATTGCGGCGGGGCGTGATGGACATAGATCAACCAGAACAGCAGGCTGACAGCGGCGGCGCTGAGCAGCACAATTCCGGCGATGGGAACTCGCGTGCTGACCGACGAATTGGAGGGCGAAGTCTGCATTTCAAATAGCTCTTAGCTTTTAGCTGCTAGCTCCTAGCTAAGGCTAAGGGCTAAAAGCTAACGGCTGCTTTAGGCCGCGGGCTTGTTGGAGCGGCGGTTGACGACAGCCCACGACCCTACAAACACCACGGCGCAAAATGCCAGGGTGACAATCAAGTTCATCTCGGGCGAAAAGGTTGTGGCTTCGTTTGGGAACAGGCCGTTGCGCAGCGCATCGACGCCGTAGGTCAGCGGATTGAGCAGCATTAAAAATCGCAACCAGCCAGAGGCTCCGCTGACGGGAAATAGCGCGCCCGATCCCATCCATAACGGAATCAGGACCAGGTTGATGATGGCGTGAAAGGCCTGTGTGGAGTCCATGGGCCAGGCGATGATGAAGCCAAGGGCAGTGAGCGAGAAGGATGTGAGCGCAATGGCCACCATGGCGTAGAGAATGCCGAGCGCTGTGGTGTGCACGCCAGCCAGGGGACAGAACACCAGGAAAACCCATCCCTGAATCGCGGCCAGCGTCGCGCCGCCGAGAACTTTGCCTAGAACGATGGCGGATCGGCTGACGGGCGACGCCAGCACGGAGAGCAGAAAACCTTCATTGCGATCCTGAATCAACGACATCATGCTGAAGATGGCGGTGAAGAGGACGATCATAGTGATGGCGCCGGGAAAGAAGTAGCTCAAATAATGCGAGGAGTCAGCGGCGACGGTGGAACCGGCACCGTGGCTTTGAAAGGTCTTCGAAAAGCCTGAGCCGAGCACCAGCCAGAAAAGCAGCGGGGAAGCGATGACGCCGACGACGCGCGCTTTCTGTCGATAGAAACGGACGAGCTCACGACGCCAGAGGGAGTAGGCGGGAATCCACAGGCTGGAAGAGAGCGAAGTCTTCGGTCGAGTGAGGCCGATGGACGCGGGGTTCGGTGCGGTCGCGGTTGCCATTACTGTTTCTCCTTGCCCTGATCGAGCCAGAAGCGGTGACCGGTGTGCTGGATGAAGACGTCTTCGAGGCTGGGTTTCGAAACGGAGACGGAAACGATTTCGCCGGGGAAGGCTTCGACCACTTCGGTGAGGAAGCGGTGACCTTGTTCGCGTTCGACGCGGACGGCATTGTCGACCACGACGGGAACAACACCGAAGCGCTCCGCAATGCGAACGCCCAACGCGGTGGCGGCATCCGCGGAAGTAGTTTCAAACTGGACGATGTCGCCGCCGATCTCGGCTTTCAATTCCGCGGGGCTGCCGAGCGCCACCAATTTGCCTTCGCTGAGGATGGCGAGACGATCGCAATGTTCGGCTTCTTCCATCAGGTGAGTGGTGACGAGGACGGTCACACCCTGCTCATCGCGCAGGATCCGCAGATAGTTCCAAAGATCGATGCGGGCTCCGGGATCGAGTCCGGTGGTGGGCTCGTCGAGCAGCAATACGGAGGGCGAATGAATCAGGCCCTTGGCGAGCTCGACGCGGCGCTTCTGACCACCGGAAAGAGTTTCGACCATGTCGTTTTTGCGATCGGTCAGGCCGACGCGTTCCAGCACTTCTTTCGCACGCGCTTTCAGGTGAGATCCGCTGAGACCATAGAGGTGGCCTTGATGCATCAAGTTCTCGCCGACCGTGAGCTTGACGTCGAGGCTGGTGGCTTGAAAGACGATGCCGGTTTGCAGGCGCACGCGATTCGGTTCGGTGGAAACGTCAAAGCCAGCCAGGCGGGCATGGCCGCCGGTGGGAATCATGAGCGTGGAAAGTATGCGAAACAGCGTCGTTTTGCCGCTGCCGTTAGGGCCGAGCAATCCGAAGATTTCCGCAGGCCGGACGTCGAACGTCAAGCCATCGAGAGCTAACCGCGAACCATAGTCATGGGATAGATGATCCAGCTCGATGGGGGCATGCGGAGCGAACTGGCCGGGCGGCGTGCTCTTTGGCGTTGCTTGTGGCGAGCGATCAATCTGTTGGGTGGTTGCCATTGAGTTTAGTTCCTCCTGGTGGCGTTCAGCATCAGCACTGCCAGCAGCAGCGGCAAATAGGTCACACTGACCTTCAGCAAGGCACGCGCGTAGAGTCGGGACTGGCTGGCGGAAGACTTTGTAATTCGCGTAAAGCGGATGGTGTAGGCCAGATACAGCAGGCCCAGCAACAAGGCGCTGACCCAATAGATTCGTCCCGCCATATGCAGATAATAGGGCGCCAGACTGACAGGGATCATCAGGATGGCGTAGACCAGGGCCTCGGCTGCGGTCGACCAGCCATCGGGCTGCACCACAGGCAGCATGCGGATGCCGGCGCGGGCGTAATCCTCTCGATAGAGCCAGGCGATCGACATGAAGTGTGGGAACTGCCAGACAAAGAGAATGGCAAACAGGGCGACTGCGGGCCACTCGATGGTGCCGCGTGCCGCAGTCCAACCAATCAGCGGCGGCATGGCGCCTGGAAAGGCGCCGACAAAAGTTGCCATGGAAGTGAAGCGCTTGAGCGGCGTGTAAATGCCAACATAGGTGACGGCGGTGAGCAGAGTGAGTGTGCCGGTAATGAGGTTGGTGCGCGCCACGAGCCAGAGTGAACCGGCGATGATGGCGAACATCCCAATGAGCACACCGTAGGCCAGACTGAGCCTGCCGGCGGCGAGGGGACGCTTCGCGGTTCGAATCATCAGGGCGTCGGTGCGCCGTTCTTCCGCCTGGTTCAGGGCGCTGGCGCCACAGGATACAAGGGCGATGCCAATCAGCGTGTCACGCAGCGTGGGGTTGAAGGAGTTGATGCCGGATCGGGCCGCGCCGAGGTAGTAGCCTGCCCAGGCGGTCATGACCACCAGCGTGGTCACACGTAGTTTGAAGGTGGCGATGGTGTCGGCGGCGAAGCTTTTCCATGTGTGAGCCGTCGGCCCGGCAACGGTGGATGCAGTGTCGAACGTAGCTACGTTCGCTGATTCGACGGCGACGGTGTGGATCGCAGTGGCAGGCAATCCACTGGAGACGATGCTGGATTGTGCCGGGGTGACGGTCCTCATAAGCCCTCAATGGAAACGACACAAAAGTGAGGGATGTCGACCGGAAGTGCCTTCCGCTGCGGAAAAGCCAGTTCAATTCGTCTGGTTGGCAGGAATTTTCGGGAGAAACCAAATCTGGGCACACCTCAGGATAACAAACCAACCCGGCTGGCCAAATTCGAGTCTTCGGAGGGTCGCTCCGTGGGTGGGGCGACCGGTGCCACGCGTGTGGCGATCTCTCTCGACCCTTGGGGGAGCTGATTTTTCGATGTATGAGTGGCTTCGGCAGGCGCAAATGACCTTTGATAGCACCTTCGTAACCTATTGATCTGATGCCCCTGGTCCAAAAATGCTACTTGTGACGCTATTCTTAGTATGTTAAGACATGACCCCGCCCTGTATTTTTTAAGGGAAATCTGGAGAGATTGATATGCCAATCATGAAAAGATCGCAAAAGCACTTACTGAACGCTTTAGGTATGGTCGGGCTGTGCGTCCTGCTCGGGTGCAGTTCGTCTTCCTCCAGTCCCGCAGTTTCCACGATGGCCGGAGCGGCGCCCATGGTTGTTACCGTCAGCGATGCTCCCCTGGGCAATATTCTGTCTGCCAAGGTGACGATTTCGGCTGTTGCCGTGAGCACGGCCAGCGGAGGCAGTGCCGTTTCTCTGCTGACGCAGCCGGTGACAGTGGAACTCTCCAGTCTTGGGGCTGTACAGGAACCGATTGAGATTACCAACCTCGTTTCCGGCACCTACAACTCCGCGACCGTGACGGTGTCGTCGGCGCAGGTCACGTACATCAATAGCGGCGGTCAGGTGACAACGGCGACAGCGACCCTGAGCCAGCCAACAGTTACGGTCGCACTCTCGCCCGCGCTCAACGTAAGCGGCCAGGGCGAGGTTCAGTTGCAACTCGCATTCAATCTGGCACAGTCCTTCAGCGTATCCGGCAGTACGGTTACCTTCACTCCAGCCATCAACACGGTGGGGGCGCAAGTCAGCGCAGAGAATAGCGGAGACCGGGAGGTTGAGGTTGGCGGGCCGGTCATCAGCGTGAGTTCCTCCTCCATTACGGTGCAGTCCGGGGATTCAGGAAAGCAGTTTACCTTCACGATCAACGGCTCTACCCAATTTCCCAATGGCGTGACGGCAGGTTCGATCCAGACAGGATCGATTGTGCAAGTGCATGGACAGACACAAACCGATGGCAGTTTGCTGGCCCTGATGATTACTCCAGAGTCGGTTGAAAACTCCTCCGGTCAGCAGGAAGATGGAGCCAAGGGCATTATCGTCAGCGTGACAAAGAACAGTTCCGGCACGATCGCGGGATTCACCATGGTGCCACGGGAGTGCTTTGGAAGCACCTTGAGTAGCGCATCGCTAAATGTAGCCTTGTCTTCTTCGACAACGTACGGAGTTCCCGAAGATGCGCAGCAGGCTGGCGTGGCTTCGACCGCATTCACCGCTGCCGAAATCTTTCCGGGCCAGTCGGTGGTTGTCACTGGGGCCGCAGGCAGTTCGGGCACATTGAATGCACAGCAAGTGATGCTGGCGGCAGAGAGTATTCCGGGCACGCTGGTGGCTACGCCCCAAGGCAGCAGCCCCGACTTCACCTTTGCGCTTACCCTGGCCAGTTCCTCGTATTTGACGACCTATGACGGACTTGCCTCGCTCCAGATCTCCACCAGTCAGGCCACGGATTACGGAAACGGCTTAAGCGCTTCCTCGTTTGCCGCATTGGCCGCGGGCGCTAGCGTCGAGATCCATGGATATCTGCTCCAGGACAGCAGCGGAAACTTCGCGTTGTACGCATCGGAGATTTCTCAGGTGGAAGCTCCGGAGACTCCCGAAGGCGGAAGTGGCGGAGGAAATTAGGGAGAATATAGAGCATTTTCACTTGAGAGCCGCGGGTCCCCGCGGCGACAAGGACCTCGCGGTTGGCCGGGAAAACGCGAGGTCCTTCGCTACGCTCAGTCAGGATGACAGTTTTGCCTTTGCATGACACTACAATGACCGTCAAAATGCGCTAGGGTCTGGGACGCTTCTTGTCGTGGAGTCGTACTGAGCGAAGATTGCAGCAGCGACAGAGGTGAATCATCCAGGGGGGCGAGGGCACGAGGGTGTTTATTCGTCCGCGGAGGCAGGAACGGTGTCCGCAGCTGCGGAGTTGGTTGGCTGAATCACGTATTCGTCAATCAGCACAGCCACCAGGACCGCAGTGGGGACGGCGACCAATGCTCCGGCGACTCCGGCAAGACTGACGCCCAATAGCAGGGCGATGAAAACGGCGGTCCCGGCTAGGTCGACGCGCGACTTCATGATGCGCGGGATCAAGTAAGCGTTCTCAATCTGGGCGTAGATCAACTCAAAGATCAGGACGGCAAGAACCTTTTCCCAGGATTCGCTGGCGGCGACCAGCATGGCGACGGAGGTGGAGACCAGCGCGCCGACAACAGGAATAATGTTGAATGCACCCATCAGCACGGCGAGCGCGAAAGCGTACCGCAAATGGATGGCGCCGAATACGATGCCGCTGCAGATGCCGAGAATCAGCATCAGGGCCAGTTGTCCTAACAGCCAGCGACCCATGCGTTCCGAGGCGCGCCGCAGTGTTTCATCCAGCCGCTCGCGGCGGTATGGAGGTATAAGCGAAAGAAACCATTTGTACACGTGCTCGCCTTCGGCCAGAAAGTAGATGGTGAGGACGATGCCGGTGATGATTTCGAAAAGCTTGGTGGCCCAGTTGCTAATCGAGGAGACAAACACTCCGGCATTCTGCGCCGTGTCCTGCTTCAGCTTGGCTTCGATGGCGGTCAGGTTCATATCCCGCAGGACAGGGAGATTTTCTATTTTCTGCAGGAATGCGGGACTGCGGCCGGGAAGAGCTTTGACGAAGGTAGTGAGTTCGCGCACGACAGGGGGCAGGGTGAGGATGAGGAAGAGCGTGACCGAGCCGATCAGCGCCACCATGATGATGAGGATGGCGATGCCGTGGCCGGGATGCCATTTGCCGATGCGGATCCGTTGCACGCCGCGCACCACCGGCATCAGGACAATGGCGGCGAGGGCGCTGACGTAGAGCAGCACCAGCACATCGCGCAGCAACCAGGCGAAATACAGCGTGAGTGCAATGCCGAACGCAAACAGAATGTAGCCGCGCACGCTGCTGGCGGAGCGGGAAGAGGTGGGCGGCACAGGGGTGTCCTTCATTGGTTTGTCACCCTCTCGGGGATGGTACATTGTGCAATCACGCCGTCGTCAAGGGTTGTCCTGGTCAGAGATTCATACCTTCTTTGCCTGCTCATGCGTGAGTTTCCAGGAAGCCTTGTTCCATTGAGACATGATGATGTGAACCATTTCGTCCAAAGTCTTACCGGTGGTATCGATGGTCCAGTCGGCCATTTCATACAGCGGGCGTCTTCGTTGAAATCGTTCCGTCAGCTCCGCGCGTTTTTCAAGAATCGGACGTCGAACCGCTTTTCGGTGCAATTGTTGCTGCTCGCAGCGCTCGATCAATACTTCCAGTGGCGCGGCGAGATAGAGCAACAGTGTCAAGTCGTCTTGCTGAATACGCTGGCGGTTCGCGGCCGTCTCAATCGCACCGCCGCCCAGGGCCAGGACGATATTTTCCTGGCACAAGACGTTGCCTAGAGCGTTTTTCTCCAGGTCGCGGAAGCCGGCTTCCCCGATGGAATCGAAGATCTGGGCGATACTTTTCTGTTGGGCGCGCACAATTTCTTCGTCCAGATCAATAAAGGTCCAGCCAAGCCTCTGCGCCAGACGCGGGCCTATCGTACTTTTGCCCGCACCCATGAATCCTGTTAGAACAATGCGCGTGGGCAAGATTCCCTGACAGGTCCTGAACTGTGAAGTGGTGTGAACGGTTCCCTCCAGCACGCTTTGCTGGATTTTAAATGAGGCGAAACTTCTTTCGACTACAAGTTTCCAAGGCGATGCGGATCAGGAAGTCTTGGTGCCGTCCTTGGTCTCGCGGATGAGCGCGTGTTGAATATTGTCCCAAACGGCCGGACTGGGGTCGTGGATGGGCAGCAGCAACTTGGCCTGCGCTGCGATGTACTCCAAATCGCGCACCAGAGCGGAACAGTTCTGACAGGACTGAAGGTGAGCATGGGCGACCAGTTCCTGCTCAGAATCGAACAACTCGGGCAGTTGCCGCTGGAATTCGTCGCAATCCCGTGACGTGTGGGTCTGCTTGGATGTCATGCGTCCACCTTCCCGTCTGCGTTCTGCCGCAACAAGTTGCGCAGGCGCATGCGGGCTTTATGTAGTTGAGATTTGCTATTACCAATGGAGCACTGCAGCATACCTGCAATTTCGTTGTGCTCGTAGCCTTCCACATCATGCAGTACAAAAACCATGCGATAGCCTGGCGGCAGTTCTTCGACTGCTCGTTCCAGGGTGACGCGATCGATGGAGCCCGACAGGGTGAGATCGCGTGTGCCAAAATCCTTGCGCGGCCCGTCTTCCTGCGAGGGTTCCAAAGTTTCTTCCAGCGAGACCAGCGGAAGGCCTTTTTTGCGCAGGTGCATCAGCACTACATTGACAGCCATTCGATGCAGCCAGGTAGAGAAGGCTGAATCGCCGCGAAAGGTGCTGATTTTGCGGTGCAACTGAAGAAATGCCTCCTGGGTCAGATCTTCCGCTTCTGCAACATTGCCCAGCATCCGCAGGCAGAGGGAATACACGCGGCGCTTGTGCATGTTGTAGAGAATCTCAAAAGCCGCTCCATCTCCTTGCTGGGCTGACGCAATGGCTGCCAATTCTCCAGCGATCGGGGGGTTGCGACGTTGCTGCTGCTGAACGGGTCTCGCTTCCGCCGTCAAAGGCTGAGAGGGCGTGGGGGAGGGCACTTTCTCGGCAGTTCGCAATGTATTTTTTGTCATCGAGTCCGAATGCGGTCTGCTTTTTGCTGAACCTTTGCTGGAATCTTCCATAATTCTTGCTGTGAATACTCCGTGTTTTAGAAGGTGAGGGTGCGGTAAGGGTTGCCCAGGCCGGGATTTAGCTGCCCACGAAGCGCGAATAGAGACTGCGCGCGATCCCAACATCTGTCGTCCCCTGAACAATGGCGCGACCATCCTTAAATATTGTGATGCGATGTGGGCCGCGGTCGAAGCGTAACAGCAATTCATTGCACCGAACTGTGCCGTGGGCTTGCAGCTTGCGGGAGAGCTCGGTGAAGTCGATGGGGCGATGGTGTTCGTGAATCTGAACGGAATTTCTGCCGCAGAGTGTGATTTGGGGCCGGCCAACGCCGGAGAGATAGGGAAATTGATGTTGCGCGCAGACGGAGCAGGCGGGTCGCGGGTGTGAGGTGTCGATTTCGGAAATTTCGTTCGACCAAAGATCGCAGGA
>JAJYBW010000423.1 GCA_021778815.1 Acidobacteriota bacterium
CGACTCGCGCAGGTGGCCCTGAATCTGCAGCGCCAGCTCTTGGAAGTAGGTGCTGGTGGTTCGTCCGCAGCCAGGGCAGGCTGTCACTTGCGGAGTAAAGCTTCGAATGCCAAGCGATTGCAGTATCTGCTGCCCGGTTAAGACTTCTTCCGTTCGGTCGCCGTTTGGTTTCGGCGTCAAGCTCACACGGATGGTATCCCCAATGCCAGCCAGCAACAGTGGAGTCAATCCGGCCGTTGAGGCGACAATGCCTTTCATTCCCATGCCGGCTTCCGTCAGGCCAAGATGCAGCGCGTAATCGCAACGGCTAGCCAGCATGCGATAGACATCGATCAGGTCGTGTACCCCGCTGACCTTGGCGCTCAAAATAATCTGGTCGTGCCGCAGACCGTACCGTTCCGCCATCTCCGCGGAATCCAATGCGCTGCGCACCATGGCTTCCATGGTCACATCGCGAGCATCTTTCGGTGCCGCCGCCTTCGCATTCTCATCCATCATGCGCGTCAATAGCGCCTGGTCCAGCGATCCCCAATTGACCCCTATACGCACCGGCTTTTGATTTTCCACCGCGCATTCAATCATGGTGCGGAAGTTGTCGTCATCCTTGCGTCCGATAGAGCAGTTTCCCGGGTTGATGCGATACTTGGCCAGTGCGCGCGCGCAGGCCGGATACTTCTTCAGCAGCAGGTGTCCGTTGTAGTGGAAATCGCCCACGATCGGCAC
Organism: Acidobacteriota bacterium; assembly: GCA_021778815.1. Classification (GTDB taxonomy): domain Bacteria; phylum Acidobacteriota; class Terriglobia; order Terriglobales; family Acidobacteriaceae; genus JAKAAZ01. Next base: position 724 of record JAJYBW010000423.1, read on the forward strand.
ATGCACGTCCTGCTGCGCCAGTTCCTCAACAATCGCCGGAACGGATTTGGCCGCCTCATCGTTGTTGACTGTGACCCGGACAATCTCTGACCCGGCGCGATGCAACGCAGCGACTTGCTGGACCGTCGAAGAGACATCGGCGGTGTCCGTGTTGGTCATCGACTGCACCACAACGGGTGCATCTGAACCGACCCGTACTTTGCCGATCAGGACTGTAGGCGTCTTTCTACGAATGATTTCTGGCATAGGGCGTTCCGAGCCTATTTTATCATTCTGGCGGTGGGGTTTAGCCGCCACCTTAGTCTCTGGCGAGGTAACTCGCCAGAGTCCCGAACGTGCGCATTTTGCCTTGGCGGAAGGTGGTAGTCGGCTTCATGATCGGGCTCCATCGCAGGACGGCGTTGCAGATCAGGTCGTTTCCTGTTAGGTTTACGAGGGTCAGGGTCATTCGGTATATACGCCCTCTAGAACACATGAAACGAGTGTGTCTGCAATGAAGCCATCACCCATGAAAAAGAAAACGACTACCATGCCTCGGATTCTTGCCGGCAAAACCGACGCCATTGCCGACCCGGCGCGGAAGCAACGGATTCAACACTACGAGACCGCAGTCCGTTTAATGCGTGAAGGGAAATACGAGAAGGCCAAATCCGCGTTGGAGGCTTTGCTTTCATCCGATGCCGGCGACCTGGTCGATCGCGCCCGCGTTCACCTGACTGCGTGCGAGCGCCAGATGAAGAAGGACGCTGTCTCCTTTCATAGTCCGGAGGAGCAGTACGACTATGCCATCTCGCTGTTGAACACCGGATTTTACGAAGACGCGCGCGAACAATTTGAAGCCATCCTGAAGAAGCATCCGACCGCGGACTACGCCCACTATGGGCTGGCCGTGATGCACTGCCTGACAGGCCGCGCCGAGGATTGCCTGGAGCAGTTGGCTCGCGCCATCGAGTTGAATCCGCAGAATCGCATTCAGGCTCGTCTCGACTCGGATTTTCAGGAGATAACCGACGACCCCAGATTTACTGAGCTCCTTTACCCCGAAATCCTTTGAGTGCTTTTGCCGCCGCGGTCGGATGCGTGTGTTCTGCGAGCGCTTGAATGAGCAAGTTGACGAACATGCATCCTGTCAGTCCCCCGCAACCGCGCTTTTCCGATTTGAACCAGCCTGCACCGACCAGCTTGTCTACTGAATCCTTGCTGCGTGTGGCGGCCATCGGCGGCGGAACCGGTTTGTCTACCCTGTTGCGCGGCCTGAAACAACATACGCAATCCCCATCGCACGCTGCCCCTTCTTCAGAACATTCTTCTGCGAAACCAGCGGTCATTTCCGATCTTGCTGCCATTGTCACGGTCACCGATGACGGCGGATCCAGTGGCCGTCTGCGCCGGGACATGAATATGTTGCCGCCCGGCGATCTGCGCAATTGTATGGTGGCGCTGTCGGAAGATGAGCACCTGTTGTCTCGGCTGTTTCAGTACCGCTTCGACAGCGGAGAAGGCCTGGAGGGTCACAGCTTCGGCAATCTTTTTCTGGCGGGACTCACAGCCGTGACCGGCGACTTTGCGCTCGCCGTGAAAACCTCATCCCAAATCCTTGCCACCCGCGGCCACCTGTATCCCGCAACAAATTCCAACGTCACCCTGGCCGCGCTGATGGACGATGGTTCGACGGTTCTGGGCGAGACCAAGATTACCGCCAGCAAACGTCGTATTGTTCGGCTGATGCTGAAGCCGGAACGCGTGGCGGCGCTTCCGGAGGCAATGGAAGCAATCCTGGGTGCGGACCTGATTACGCTCGGCCCCGGTTCGCTCTACACCAGTTTGATTACGAACCTTCTGGTGGAAGGCATTGCCGACTCGCTGGTGGCTGCCCACGGACTGCGGGTTTTTATCTGCAACCTGATGACGCAGTCGAACGAAAGCCTGCATCTGACGGCCTCGCAGCATATTGAGCGCATTTACGAACACACGGGCGGAGCCATCTTCGACTATGCTTTGGTCAACGTGGCCCCGGTTCCGGAAGAAGCGCGGCAACGCTACGCCGCCCAAGGCGCGGAACAAATCATTGCCGATATCGACCAGATTGAGCGCCTGGGTGTTCGCTGCATCACCGGCGATTTT
>JAJYBW010000424.1 GCA_021778815.1 Acidobacteriota bacterium
AGACGGTCGTCTATACCGAGACTGTGAATCCAATGCCGACCGTCGAAATCGACGACCTGAAACAGCTGGTTGCAGATTTGAATGCGGGCAAGGTGGATTGGCTGGTCATTCTGGATACCAATCCTGTGTACAGCGCGCCCGCCGATCTGGAATTTGAGAAGGCGATGGGCCATGCCAAGACCGTTGCACATATGGGGCTGTACGTCGACGAAACCGCGGATGTGGCTGACTGGCACATCAATGCTGCGCACTATCTTGAAGGCTGGTCGGATGTGCGCGCCTACGATGGCACAGTCAGCATTGTGCAGCCGATGATTGAACCGCTGTATGGTGGCAAATCTGCGCATCACCTGATTCAGGCCATGCTGGACCAGCCAAATCTTTCTCCGATGGAGGCCGTGCGTCAGAATTGGAAGTCTGTGTTTGGCGGCGGTGCGGCGGCGACTGGGAAGCAGGGTTCGACAGGCGCAGCGGGTGCCGATGCAGACCTGCCGTGGCGAAAGGCCTTGCACGATGGATGGATTGCCAACACCGCATTTGCTGCGAAGCCGGTGAGCGCGAAAAATACGCAATCTGCGGCTGCGGCCGCCCCCGATGCAAACGCGATGGAAGTCATCTTCCGTCCCGATCCGACCATCTACGACGGCCGTTATTCCAACCTTGGCTGGATGCAGGAGCTGCCCAAGCCGATCACGAATCTCTCCTGGGACAACGCCGCGCTGATGAGCATCCAGACCATGGCCAAGCTGAACGCCAGCGAAAGCGATGTGGTCGAAATTGAATATCAAGGCCGCAAGATCAAGGCCTCAGCCCTCGTCGCGCCCGGACATCCGGATCAAAGCATCACCATCTATCTGGGGTACGGCCGCCGCAATGCGGGGCGCGTCGGCACCGGCGCTGGATTCGACGCTTTCCCAATTCGGCTGGCTTCCTCACCATTGTTCGCGGTAGGTGCGACGGTCACCAAGACGGGTGAGACCTACGAGTGCGCGTCCACCAAGAGCCACTACATCGACGATCGCGGCACCTTCGCGCGGGCGTATGGCAACGTTGCCGAAGCCAAAGAAGCCAAGCCGGATACGACGCCGCATTCGCTCGAAGGGCGTGAAGCCGATCAGCGCGGCATCATCCGCGTCGCCACCCTGGAGCAGTACAAGCAGAATCCAAGCTTCGCCGCGGCGGATCCAGAATTTAACGCGCCAACGAAAAACACGACCCTGTTCCCCGCATGGGACTACAGCAAGGGCTATCAGTGGGCGCTGTCGATCGATCTCAACTCCTGCGTAGGTTGTAACGCCTGCATCGTCAGTTGCTATGCGGAAAACAACATTGCCGTGGTCGGCAAGCATCAGGTGAAGGTTGGCCGCGACATGCAGTGGATTCGCATCGACACCTATTTTGAAGGTGACTTGAATGCTCCCAAGGCCTACTTTCAGCCGATGACCTGCCAGCAGTGCGAGAACGCACCCTGCGAGCAAGTCTGTCCGGTAGGCGCAACCGTCCACACGCCGGAAGGCCTGAACGCGATGGTCTACAACCGTTGCGTCGGCACCCGGTATTGCTCCAACAACTGTCCGTATAAGGTGCGCCGCTTCAACTGGCTGCTGTTCTCAGACTATGAGACGGAGTCCCTGAAGTTGATGCGCAATCCAGAAGTTACGGTCCGAAGCCGTGGTGTCATGGAAAAGTGCACCTACTGCGTGCAGCGAATCAGCAAGGCAAAGATTCGCGCGGACAAAGAAAATCGTACGGTTCAGGATGGGGAAATCGTGACCGCCTGTCAGGAAGCGTGCCCGACCCATGCCATTACATTCGGCAACATCAACGACAAGAATAGCCGCGTGTCCAAAATCAAAGCGCAAACACGCAACTATACGGTCCTGGCAGATCTCAACACGCGTCCTCGTACGTCTTACATTGCCGGAGTGATGAATCCCAGTCCGGATTTGATGGAAAACGTCTGATCGACACACACGGATACATGAAGACTGAAGCAGTAACGGAAACCTCAGCGAACTGAAGAGGGTCGCACGAAGCATGGCTACCAAAGATATTTCGCCTCAAAATCCGACTCCGCCCGGCATCGATCCCATGATCGACCCGGTCACCGGGGAGCAACGTGTCATTGCGCCTGGATACACGTTCCGCTCGGTCACGGAGAAACTGACGCGTATTGTGCTGACGCCGCACACGCCGCTGGGATGGTTCTTCGGCTTCACTTTCGCGGGCAGCGTGGCCATGCTATTGCTGGTCGCGGCGACTTGGCTGTTCCTGAAAGGCACAGGCATCTGGGGCATCACCATGCCGGTTGCTTGGGGATTCGCCATCATCAACTTTGTTTGGTGGATTGGAATTGGCCACGCTGGAACCCTCATTTCCGCCATCCTTCTCCTGTTCAAGCAGAAGTGGCGCAATTCCATTAATCGCTTCGCCGAAGCGATGACGATTTTTGCCGTCATTTGCGCAGCCATGTTCCCGGTCATTCACACCGGACGACCGTGGTTGGCGATTTACTGGCTGTTTCCTTATCCGAACACGATGAACTACTGGCCGCAGTTCCGTTCCCCGTTAATTTGGGACGTGTTTGCGGTTTCAACCTACGCCACCATCTCCGTGGTCTTCTGGTATATCGGGATGATTCCCGATCTGGGCACGATGCGCGATCGCGCGAAATCAAAAATTGGCCGCTTTATCTACGGTCAGATGGCGCTGGGATGGCGCGGTTCCGCCCGCCACTGGATGCGCTATGAAACCGCATCGCTGCTGCTGGCCGGTCTGGCGACGCCCCTGGTTCTTTCCGTTCATACCGTCATCAGCTTCGATTTTGCCGTGGCCATCATGCCGGG
>JAJYBW010000425.1 GCA_021778815.1 Acidobacteriota bacterium
CGCTGGATAGGCAGTCCGGGTCACGTGTGTGCGGAGAATTTCCTCAAGAAACAATTTGCCAAAGACAATCTTGAAGAGGACACATTCGCCGCCAATACTCCCGTCGGCATGATGTCGATGCATAACTTCATCGTGAAATTTCCCGGGAAAAAGCCCGGCATTATCGTTCTTGCTTCGCATTATGAAACCAACTATCCGCTACGCGACATTCGCTACGTCGGCGCCAACGACGGTGCTTCCACCAGCGGTCTGCTCCTCGAAATGGCAAACATCCTGCGTGGCCACACGCTGGATGGAAATAGCGTTTGGCTTGTGTTTTTTGATGGTGAAGAGGCGATCCAACAATGGTCCGACACTGACTCTCTATACGGCAGCCGTCACCTGGCCGCCAAGTGGGACCGCGATGGCACGCTGAAACGCATCAAGGCATTTCTGCTGGTCGATATGATCGGCGACAAGAGCCTTGACATCGCACGCGATCAAAATTCCACTCCCTGGCTGCTCGATTTGGTAGATCAAGCCGCGAAGCAGGAGGGCGACCAGTCTTACTTTTTCGCCACCACAAACGCGATTGAAGACGACCATCTGCCCTTCGTCCAGAGGGGTGTTCCCTGTGCCGACCTGATCGACTACGATTACGGGCCGCACAGTTTTATGCTTCCTGACGGCTATCATCACACCGCCCAGGACACCATGGACAAAATCAGCGCCCACAGTTTGACTGTAGTCGGACAAACCGTTCTTGAAACCATCCATTTGCTGAATCAGAAATAGATCTATTCATGGCCGGTGGCGGCAACTTCATGGTGGATCACTTGTTCGGCGGCGCGCCCCTGTGGTTGTGGCTGCTCTTCCACGCGCTGGTATTCGGCCTGCTTACCTTCGACTGGGCTTTCACCAGGAAAGCGCGCGAAGAGCACGTGCTGGTTCGGCGTTCGAATTGGCTGACGGCGGTTTGGATCACGGCGGCGCTGTTGTTTGCGATGGTTGTCTACCGCGCGCTGTCCCGGCAATATGCGCTGGAATACCTGACCGGATATGGCATCGAAGAATCCCTCAGCATCGACAATCTGTTTGTCTTTCTCGTCCTGTTTCAAGCCTTCGGCCTGAAGCTGACGCAACAGCGCAGAGTGCTCTTCTTCGGAGTGCTGGGTGCGATTATCATGCGTGCCGCCATGATCCTGGCCGGCATTGGGTTGCTGAACACTTTCTCCTGGATGAATTACATCTTCGGTGCAATCCTGCTCTACACCGCGTTTCATCTGCTGCGAAAATCGCTTCAGTCCCTGCCCGAACGTCCGCTATTTTGGATGGACTGGCTCAATCGGCATCCGCCCATGGCACGAGAAAAACATCCGTATCGATTCTTCGTTCGGGAAGATGGCCATCTGCGCTTCACACCGTTGTTCATCGCACTACTGGCCATTGAAACTACGGACCTGCTGTTCGCAACCGACTCGATTCCTGCAGTGCTGGCGGTATCGCATCATCCCTTCATCGTCTACTCATCCAACATTTTCGCGGTATTGGGATTGCGATCGCTCTATTTTGCGCTGGCCTCCGTAATGCAACGGTTGCACAAGTTGCGCTATGGGCTGGTGGCGATTTTGATCTTTGTGGGCGGCAAAATGATGCTGAGCAATTTCGTCACCGTGCCGATTTGGGTTTCGCTCACCGTGCTGGCTTCCGCTGTAACCATCACGGCGGTGTGGTCGCTCTTGTCAGAACCGCCTGTGAAAGAAAACTCCCGCCCCGCGCAATCGGCCTAGCCAAACGGAACAAAATCGACATTGCCGCGAACCATACGCGAATGCTTTGCCGGCCCCGCATCATGCTGCGGAAAATCCGTGCGCGCATGAGCGCCTCTGGATTCTTTCCGCGCCAGCGCGGATGCAACAATCAGCTCCGCCACCGTATGCAGGTTGCGCAACTCGGCATTTTCGCGGGTCGTGGCAGGCGGAAGTTCGCCTCGCATAGTCTGTAGTTCTGCCTGGATTGTGGCGAGCCCCGCTTCATCGCGCAACAGTCCTGCATACAGCCACATCAGGTTGCGAAGCCTTTCCCGTAGAGCATTGACTCGGGCCACCGCCGATTCCGTAACGGAAGTCTCCTTAGTCTGCGGCGACGTTTGTTCCGTCGTCATCGCTGGCTCGGCATGCAGACCTTCCTGCAGCATCGCCTCCGCTGCCCGCTGCCCAAACACCAGTCCCTCCAGCAAAGAATTGCTGGCCAGTCGATTTGCGCCGTGAACGCCGGTACACGCAACTTCACCCGCTGCGAACAGGCCGGGAACGTTGGTTCGCCCCTGCAAGTCTGTGCGGACTCCACCCATCAGGTAGTGCGCGGCTGGGCGAATCGGAATCAGATCCTTGGACAGGTCAAAACCATACTCGGCTAATCGCGCCGAGATGCCAGGAAACCGCGCGCGCAGATCCTTACCGGTCACGTGGCGCATATCCAGATATACCGGCAGCGCCTCGCCGGAGCGTTCATCGATGCCTTCTCGCATAATGGCGCGAGCCACAATATCTCGCGGCGCAAGCTCCGCCATGGGGTGATATCGATCCATAAATCGCTCGCCGCGATGATTACGCAGCAGCGCTCCTTCGCCGCGAAGCGCCTCCGAAAGCAGAAATCTCGGCGCATCCGGAACACTCAATGCGGTCGGATGAAATTGATAGAACTCCATGTCGGAGACTTCAGCGCCGGCCCGGTAGGCCACGGCAATTCCATCGCCAGTCGCCACGCCAGGATTGGTTGTATCGCTGTAGACTTGGCCCGCCCCGCCGCTCGCCAGTAATACTCCGCTGCCCAGGAACGTCAGCGGCTGGTTG
>JAJYBW010000426.1 GCA_021778815.1 Acidobacteriota bacterium
CGATGATGTCGCGGAAACGAAAATACTTCGGCGTCGGACGCCCACTCTCATCGAGCGGCGCGTTGTAGTCGTAGCTGGTCACATCCGGCTCATACGTCTTGCCGTTTGAATTCGCTCCGTTCATCCAGCCAAAGCTCGTGCCCCCGTGGAACATATACAAGCTCACGGAATATCCCTGGCGCAGCATCCAGTCCAGGTCCTTCGCTTGCTGATCGGGTGTATCGGCCGTGTGCGGCGCGCCCCAATGGTCGAACCATCCGTCCCAGTATTCCCCGGTCATCATGGGTCCGTTCGGACGCAGTTGCTTCAGCTTCGCAAAGCCCTTCTGCGCATCTCCCGGTCCAAAATTGATCACCGCCGGCAGCTCCGGCAGCGAACCTCTGGGAACCTGCACCGGGCCGTCCGCCGTATACAGTTGCGCCTTGGTAAACCCGGCATCGACCAGCATGTGATGGATATCCTCCATGTACGCATGGTCCTGGCCATAGGAACCATATTCGTTCTCCACCTGCACCGCGATGATGGGCCCTCCGTTGCCAATCTGCAGGGACGCTACCTGCTTGCCAAGCTGCATCAGCCACGCCCGCGCTGCCGCCAGAAACTGCGGGTCTCTCGATCGCACCACCATGTTCGGATCTTTCAGCAGCCACGCCGGAAAGCCGCCAAAGTCCCACTCCGCGCAGGAATACGGACCCGGTCGCAGGATGACATACAGCCCCTCCTGCTGCGCCTCGCGCACAAATTCCGCCACATCCCGGTTGCCGGAAAAATCGTAGACGCCCGGTTCCCGCTCATGCCAATTCCAGAACACATACGTCGTGATCGAGTTCAGCCCCATCGCCTTGGCCATGCGCAACCGGTCGCGCCAATAGGCTCGCGGAATCCGCGCATAGTGCATTTCCCCGGAGATAATCTGGAACGGTTTGCCGTCCAGCAGAAACTCCCCATGCCCAGCCACGAACGTGTGTGGCTGCGCTTTTGCGGCTGCAAAACCAGGCACCGTTCCAACGAAGCTGCCAAGCAGAACAATCCACGCCCATCGGCGCTGAAGAACCTTCATTCCAGATCTCCTCTTTCCCTACCGGTTCGGTTTCGTTCGAATGCCTGTACCTGCCGCAAACGGCGGATCTACTTGCCCCTGATAACTTTCCCGCGAAAAATATCTGCGCTTTATAGCCTACTCCAGCTAGACTGGTGCCCAAGGATTTTAGCCCGGTTTTTGGAGACGAGAAAAGCACATGACAGCCATGGAAGCAGCCATGCAACAACCTGGGGAATCTGCTGGCCTCAGTCAGGTGGAACGCGTTGTCGACACATTTGTGGCGCCGACAAAAACCTTTACCGACATTCGCCGCAACGCCAGCTGGTGGCTTCCCTTTCTGTTGCTCATTCTCGTCAGCTTGGCATTTGCCGCTTCCATCGACCACAAGATTGGCTTCGACCAGGTCGCGCAAAGCAATATCAACCGCAATGCATCGGCACAACAGAGAATGAGCTCCCTGACGGATGCGCAGCGAGAGCAAAGTCTCCATACGATTGGGTCCATCACCAGGGTCATAACTTATCTCTCTCCCGGGATCGGTCTGATCTTCGCCCTCATTTGTGCCGGCATCCTGATGATGACCTTTAATTTCGGCCTGGGCGCCAAGGCCAGCTATACGCAATACCTGGCGGTCTGGTTCTATGCCGGCCTGCCGTTTCTCATCAAGCTCTTACTGGCGGCGATTGCGATTTTTGCCGGGGTCAGCGCGGAGCAATTCGATCTCAACAATCCCGTTGGCACCAACGTCGGCTGGTATCTCACCTCGGATACTCCGCTGTGGCTGCGCACACTATTTTCTTCCGCGGACATCTTCACATTGTGGACCGTGTTGCTCCTGATCCTTGGTTGTTCCATTGTTGCCAAGGTCAAACGCAGCAGCGCCGCCATTGCCATCATCGGCTGGTGGGTGCTCATCATTCTTGGCGGCACCATCACGGCCGCAATCCAGGGCTAACTGAATCCGCGTGTCCGCTGATTGCATCGAACCCATCAAGTGAGGTGATTGCGCGGATGAGTGAGTGGGTCAGATTATGTGGTCGGCAGGATCTTCCAGCCGAAGCCGAGGCGAAGGAGTTCTCCGTTCAGGGTCACACGCTCTGCGTGGCCACGCTAAAGGGAACTCCGCTGGCGCTGGACAATGTCTGCCCGCATCGCGGCGGCCCGCTGGCCGAAGGTACCATTGAGCACGGCAAGATTGTCTGCCCCTGGCACCAGTGGGAATTCGATCTGGCCACCGGCCACGCCTCGCATTCGCCGGCCGCAAAAGCCACTGCCTACCCCCTGCGCCTCCAGGGTGACGATGTTCTGGTGGAAATTTAGCGGCGAAACCCAGTGTGTGGCGCACAACTGAACCGCACCGAAGTCGAAACCTCAGCACGCCTCCCGCAAATATGAAACAGTGGTTCTACCATGACTGCACCGTACGTCCTGGAGCGCGAGCAGTGGGTCCCGGCTTCGCTCGACGAAGTATTTCGTTTCTTCTCCGACGCCGCCAATCTTGAGCTGCTCACTCCGCAGTGGTTGCGCTTTCAGATCCTCACGCCGCAACCCATCCAGATGTTCCCCGGCACATTAATTGACTATCGGCTGCATTGGCACGGAATTCCCATGCGCTGGCGGACCAAAATTACAGCCTGGCAGGCGCCGCACATGTTTGAGGATCTCCAGTTGCAAGGTAAGCGTCCGGGGTGGGCCGTGAGGGGTAGGCTGGAAACTCAAGTGTCCATCAAGTTGGGCTAAGTGGACACTTGAGATCAGGCGAGATGGTTCTGAGGTGCGGCGACA
>JAJYBW010000427.1 GCA_021778815.1 Acidobacteriota bacterium
TAGAGATTTCCCTCCGGATCGAGGGCTACTCCGGTGGCGTTCAGAATGCCAGTGGCGAAGGGGCGAACCTGGTATTCGGGATCAATCTGAAAAACGGAAACCGGGGTCTGCTGACCGCGCTGCCCAGAAAATGCGACGTAAATATTGCCTTCGAGATCGACCACCGGGCTAGCAACTGGATCCATGTCCTCGGCAATGGCGACACCTACGGACAATGGCATGGCGTTGCTGGCGTGTCCGTCAACGCGCAATTGAACATTGCCGGAAATCGCGCCGTCGGGAACATGCAGCAGCACCTTCGAGCCGCGGCTCATCCTGACCGGAGACGGGTGCTCTCCGATGGTGGCCGTGGGTTGGCGGTAAGCTTCGGTCGCCAGTTTGCGGCCGTGTACTTCCACTTCGCCGCCGGGCAACGCTGCCAGGGGAGTGATGGAGGTGATGTGCGGGGTAGTGTCAGTCGTGTGGATTCCAAATTTCATGTGCGTCGCGCTCCGGCGCGGTGGAACGGGTTCGATCAGCAATCAAGTGCGCACGAAACCTAATACGTCAGACTATTCCGATCCGGCCGGCTAAAGTCGCCAGCCGGTGGAAAAAAGCCTGGCGGCCCATAGTAATGCCATGGCATAGATGCCCGCTGCTACGTCATCCATCATGATGCCGAATCCGCTGTGCATCCTGTCAAACTGTCGGGCCGGAGGTGGTTTGAGGATATCGAAAATGCGAAACAGCAGGACTGCCAGCAGCCACTCCCACGGGCGAAGGCTGGCCGCGATCAGCGCGATCCATTGGCCTGCAACCTCATCCGCAACGACGAAGCTGGGGTCCTCCGTTGCGGCTTCGCGGGACACAATGGCGGAGGCAGGAATGCCGGCCAGGAGCACGAGGAGCGCTGCGACAGCGGTGCCGAGGGCGAGGTGCATCGGCGAAGGATGAAGCCAGTGCGCAGCTGCCAGCCACAGCAGCAGGCCTGCCACAGAGCCCCAGGTGCCGGGCGCCGGACGCAAAAAGCCGACTCCGAAAAATGTTGCCCACGCCCACGCCCAGCCGGTCCTTTTTGGCGTCATTTATTCGTCATCGCCCGAGCCGCGTCCGCTGCGGTGCATCTCATCCAGGCCTTCCAACACTTCCGGATCGAGGATCGGAGACGAGATACGATAGGCACCGCTGGCCCATTTTCCCAGGTCGATGAGGCGGCAGCGATCGCTGCAAAATGGAAAATCTTCGTCAGACTGCAATACCAACGTGCTGCAGGTTGGGCACCGAAGAGCCGATAATTTCTTAGGTTTCTCTTTCGCCATACAGAATTCTCATTATGTAACTGAATCGGTTACATATCGAAGCAACTTCGTTTCGTCTTATGCCACGATACGGGCAATCAGGTCGTAATCATGGGCATCGGTAATTTCACAGCGATAGAATCTTCCTGCCTGCACGGACGCATGCGGCCCAAAGTCGTTGATCAGAATTTTTCCGTCAATTTCCGGAGCGTGCATGGCGCTGCGACCCTGCCAGAGCAGCGGAGTTTCCTCGCTTTCGCCTTCTATCAGCACGTCCATCACGCCGCCAACCTGCGCGAAGCGGGCCTTGCGGCTAATCTGCAATTGATTCCTCATCAGCTTGCGTTGGCGCGTACCGATCGTCTTGCGAGGAACTTTGCCGTCGAGCGCGTACGCGGCAGAGCCTTCCTCATCGGAATATTCGAACACGCCCAGCCAGTCGAAGCGCGCCTCTTTGACAAATTCCATCAGAAGATCGAAGTCGGCGTCTGTTTCTCCGGGAAAGCCGGTGATGAAGGAGGTGCGCAGCGTGATGTCCGGCATGGTGGCGCGCACCCGGTCGATCATTTTCAGGAAAATATCCGCGTTGCCGCCGCGCTTCATGCGCTTCAGCACATTCGGTGCTGCGTGTTGCAGCGGGACATCCAGATATTTGCAGATGTTGTCGTGCCGGGCCATGGTTTCCAACAGAGTCGGTGTCACCTTGTTCGGATAGGCATAGAGAAAACGGAGCCAGCGGACGCCATCAATGCGGGCCAGACGATCCAGTAACTGCGCCAGCCCGTCTTTCATACCGAATTCCTCGCCGTAGCAGGTGGTGTCCTGGCCGATAAGCGTGACTTCCTGCACACCCTCCGAGACCAGTCGCTCCACTTCGGCAACGACGGATTCGAATCGCCGCGAACGGAACTTGCCGCGAATCTGCGGAATGATGCAAAAGCCGCACGGGTGATCGCAGCCCTCCGCAATCTTGACGTAAGCGGAACTGCGGGCGGTGGTGCGAAGGCGCGGAGTGTGCTCGTTATAGAGGTAATTCGGCAGGGTGGCGATGGCGCCATCCCAGGTTTCGCGAGAGAAGCGGCCCTGCTGTTCGCGGAGATCACCTTCGGCTCGATTGGCAACGGCTGCCTCGGCAATAGTCAAAATGCGAAAGAGAGAATCTTTCGGCGCCTGCGGGGAAGTCAGGCCCGCCGCGGTGAGAATTTGTTCCAGCTCGCCGGTGCCGACAACGGCATCAACCTCCGGAATGTTTTTCTGAATTTCGTCGCGATATCGTTCCACCATGCAGCCGGCTACGACCAGGCGCTGCGCTTTGCCAGCATTCTTGTGCTGGGCCATTTCCAGGATGGTATCGACGGACTCCTGCTTGGCTTTGTCGATAAAGGAGCAGGTATTCACCACCAGCACATCGGCGGTCTCGGCGTCGGAAGTGATGGTGGCTCCAGCCTCGGCCAGAAGACCCATCATCACTTCGCTGTCGACCAGATTTTTGGGGCAGCCCAGGCTGATAAATCCGATCCTGGGGCGGGAAACCTGTGGCCCGGG
>JAJYBW010000428.1 GCA_021778815.1 Acidobacteriota bacterium
GCCGAAGGGCGGATTGGTCAGCACCAGGTCGAAGCGGTCGCCGGGGTCGGCGGCCAGCGAGTCGGACACCACGATGGGCTCGAAGTCCTGGCTGCCGATGCCGTGCAGCAGCATGTTCATGGCGCACAGCCGCGCCGTGGCCTGCACCAGCTCCCAGCCCTTGAAGCTTTCCTCCTTGAGCTTGGTCTTTTGCGGCTTGGTCAGGTTGGGATTGTGCTTCACCACATAGTCGTGCGCCGCCAGCAGAAAGCCGCCGGTGCCGCAGGCCGGGTCGCTCACGGTCTCGCCGGGCTTCGGGGCCATGACATCGACAATGGCCTGGATCAGCGGGCGCGGCGTGAAGTACTGGCCGGCGCCGGACTTGGTGTCCTGGGCGTTCTTCTCCAGCAGGCCTTCGTAGGCATCGCCCTTCACGTCGGCGCTCATCGACACCCATTGTTCCTTGTCGATGAGATCGACCACCAGCCGCCGCAGCTTGGCCGGGTCCTGGAACTTGTTCTGCGACTTGCTGAAGATCAGCCCGAGCAGGCCCTTCTGGTTGCCCAGTGCCTCAAGGGTATGGCGGTAGTGATCGAACAGCTCGTCGCCGTCTTTCTTGATGAGGCTAGTCCAACCGTAGGGCTCCGGCACCGGGTTCTTCTGGTTATACGGCGCCCGGGTGCGCTCGTCGGCCATCTTGAGGAACAGCAGATAAGTGAGCTGCTCGACGTAGTCGCCGTACGACATGCCGTCGTCGCGCAGGACGTTGCAGTAGTTCCAGAGTTTTTGGACGATGGTGGCGGTGTTCATGTCTTAGTTCATGCCCAATAGGGAAGATATTCCGCGAACTTCTTACCGCTGCCCTCGTCCTTGCGTTTAATACGGCCAGCGGCGACTGCATCCCCGATCAGATTGGTAATCTGGTTACGCTGCTTGTCATGCAATTTGAATCGTTCGCGTAGCGTCGTATTGGTCAAAGTCTGGCTGGAAAGGTATTGCAGTACGGCATGCTGGTAGCAGGCCTCGATGCGCTCTGCCTGGCCCATCTCCGCGAACTTGCGCGGCGCGTACAACGTAACTCGGAAAGCTTTTTCCATGGGCGTAAAGACTATGGGCGGCAAGCCAAACAATTCGACCGACTGCACGACCTTCTGGAAGCCGGTGCCGCGTTCCTCGCAAATCCGGTAACGTCTGAATGCAGAAGCCAGCGATTCGTTACGGGATTCCGGTGTTGTGCCGATCAAGCGATCCGGGCGTTTTCCTGGCAGAAGCGATCCCGGGTTTGTGAATTCGATTCGGTCATCGAATACCTCCACCATTGGGCCAGCCCCTGTGATGCTGAAATCTTGGTGGATCAACGCATTCGCAATTAATTCACGCAGAGCGATTTCCGGGTACACGCTGACCTCGGCGCGAAGCGACTGCTGGATGACCTCCGAGTGGGGAAGAATCCTTCTCAAATATGCGATTAATCCTTCAAACCCTACTGCATAGCCGCGTTGCCCAGCCAATTCGTCGATTGTTTCCACCTTGTTGGTGCCGCGATAACGAATGACACGTATGCGTTTGCGTTCCAAAGAAGGGAACTGCTCCAACTTGCGCGCCGCGGCCATGGCCCCAAAGTTCGTGATGTAGTAACCACGCCCGTCCAGCACCAGAATGCCCTCATCAACCAGCCAATGCGCCAGACCATCCATGTCATTCGGCATGGGCCGCTGCAATAGCTTGGCGACCGTATCCAGATCGAGCATCTCCACCACTGCCTCGATGGTGAGGAGACTGGATGCCCGCAACTCTTCCCATCTGGGTGCAGAACTATGAAGCATCAATGCGCCCACTTCGTGGCGTGAAGCCTTGCGCGTGGTTCCACCCGACCGCATCCAGGTTTCCTCGATGGATTTGCCGCGCCTGTGTACGGGCTTGTTTGTCTGTTCCGGAATGCGAACCAGCAGGATGGGCACACCGCGAAATTCGACGACCGCGTGGTCGATGGCCAAAGGCGGCTCCACCGCATCCCGCCCCAGATTCGCCAGGGTATTGGCGATCCCCGCAGCGGCCTTCTGGTCGATCGCCTCAAGATGCGCATCGGCATCCCCGACCCCAAAGACCAGGCAGCCTCCGTTGGGGTGGTTGGCGAACGCCATCAAATGCTCGGCTAGGCGATCCTTGCGCTCGGAGAGGCTGACCTTCCAGTCGATTTCGTTGCTTTCATGGGGTACCGGCGCCAAGCTTTCCTCCAGAGCGTGCAAAGCGCCGGATATCCAGTGTTTACTTGCCATGGTGATGGTAATTATTTGATTCAATTGGGTTTTTTTTGGTTTTCCGTTTTCGCGTGTGATAGCCGCGCCCAGTGGGCAGGCCTTTCCTCCGCGTCATGATGCGCTCCCTGAAAAGACACGGCTCAGAATGGACTGCCGCAGCCGCTCGGCGCGCTGGCGATTGGCGTCCACCTGGGCCTCGGTTTCACGCAGGAGGGAGAGGCGGCGGTCGATTTCGGCGGCGATGCGGTGTTGTTCGGCTTCTGGCGAAAGCGGGACAGCCAGCGCCTGCAGCTTCGTGCCATTTACATTTGCCTGCCCTACCTGCTGTGTTACGACGGACTTCACCCAGTTCCGACCGTATGCCGAGTTAATGAACGCGGCGAGAAAGTTTGGTTCGACGCCTTGAACGAGTCGAACGCGAATTAGATATGAGGCGAAGGAAAATTTCTGGAGCGAACCAACAAACACAGCAGTCTTGCCAACTAGTTCTGGGCTGTTTGTTCTGTTGAAAAGTAAATCACCAGGCTTTAGCAACAACTTTGGAAATTCATCATGCTTAGTTG
>JAJYBW010000040.1 GCA_021778815.1 Acidobacteriota bacterium
GCAGCGAGGCCGCCGCATCGCTGGTCAACAACAGATAGAGCGATTCTGGCGTGGTGATTAAAATCTCCGCAGGATCGCGGCGAAATCGCGCTCGTTCCGTCTGCGGAGTATCCCCCGTGCGCACGCTGATCCGCGGTTCACGAACCGGCACTCCGGCTCGCTCCGCCACCTGCTTGATGCCCGCCAGCGGCGAGCGCAGGTTGCGCTCCACATCGACAGCAAGCGCCTTCAATGGACTGATATAGATCACGCGACATCCTTGGGTGTCCGCGGGCGCGGGCTGCAGCATCAGTTTGTCGATGCACCACAAGAACGCGGTCAGCGTTTTGCCCGTTCCGGTTGGCGCCAGAATCAACGTCGAGTCTCCCTTCGCAATCGCCGGCCACCCCAGGCGCTGTGGTGTCGTCGGGCGCTCAAACACCGCGCGCAACCATGCAGCGGTCACGGGATGAAACAACGAAAGCGGATTGAAGGAATCGTCGACAGGTGGGCTCGCCAGCGTTCGCTCGGCGGGCGCAGGTTTGCCTGGGTCCGACTTTTTCTTGCTTCGTGCCGGAGTGGCCGCTTTCAATTTCGCCACAGATTGTATCTCCGCTATCCTCAGGATATCGTGCGGCCGTCTCACTCATCCTTCAGGATTTAGATGCGCGGCATCGTTCTTTTCGTGTGACGAGAATCTCGTACACTGCAAGATCAGGAGCGTCAAATGAATTCCAGCGAGCCACAGTTGATCACCGATCCCGCGCTATCTGACATCCTCGCGCAGTTGATTCGCCGCGAACCGATCTTTCATCGTCCGGAGTTTGGCACGACGCGGGAAGCATTTGAAAAGATGACAACGCGCGATTTCTGGGAAGTTGGTGCCTCGGGCCGCCGTTACAGCAGGCACGACGTCCTCGACCTGCTGGAAGAGCGCTTCCAGCAAGATCAAAGCGGCAATATCTGGGAGACGAGCGATTTCAATTGCAAACGATTAGGCGCCGACACCTATTTGCTAACGTATACGCTGATGCAAGCCGGCAAGCGCAAAACGCGCCGATCCACAATATGGCAGCAAACCACCGAAGGCTGGAAGATTGTCTACCATCAAGGAACCCTCGTCCAGGATGAGTAGTGAAACATTGGGACGCGCTACGCAGCGCTCTAATATCCCGCCAACTCGACCATCGCTTTACGAAGATCTTCCGGCTGCGGCAGAATGGCGTCCTCCAGCGTCGGCTGATAGGCAACGAACACGTCTTTCGCTGCGACACGGCGTACCGGAGCATCCAGGTCGTCGAACAACTCGTCAGCGATGCGGGCCGCAATTTCCGCTCCGTACCCCCAGCTCCTCATATCCTCATACGCGACTAGCGCGCGGCTGGTCCTACGAACGGAAGTTGCGATCGCATCCCAATCGTATGGGCTCAGTGAACGCAGATCGATCAATTCCACATCCAGACCATTTTCGCGCTCAGCACGCTGGGCTGCCTGCAATGCGCGCGGAACCACCGCGCCGAAGGTGATCACCGTCAGCTGCTTGCCAGGCCGCACAATTTTCGCTTTGCCAAACGGAATCGTGAAGTCCGGTCCTGGGTAGGCGGCGCGACCATAGGTCTCCCGATAGAGTCGCTTATGTTCGAGAAATAACACTGGGTCATCGCAACGAATCGCGGTCCGTAACAGGCCGTTGGCGTCCAGCGCGTTTGAAGGATAGACAACGCGGATGCCCGGCGTGTGCGTAAATATGCTTTCACCGGACTGCGAATGATAGATCGCGCCGCCGGTCAAATATCCTCCCGTTGCGACGCGGATTACGGTCGGACTGGAGAATGTTCCATTACTTCTCCAGCGAATCAGCGGCAGTTCATTGCGCAGCTGATGCATGGCGGGCCAGATGTAGTCAAAAAACTGAATCTCCGCGACAGGCTTCATTCCTCGCGTGGCCATCCCCAAAGCTCGCCCGACAATATTGGCTTCGGCGAGTGGAGAATTGAACACGCGATCGGAACCAAAGTCACGCTGTAGTCCACTGGTCAGCTTGAATACCCCGCCCTTCCCCTTGATGCCACTCTCATCGAGCGAGCCTTCGCGACTGCAATCCGCCACATCTTCGCCAAAAACCACGATGCGTTCGTCGCGCTTCATTTCGTCGTGCAGACAGGCGTTAATCAGATCTGCCATGGTGCGTTCCGCAGCCGGGTGCGACGGATCACCCACAAGCGGTGCCGGCTCGCTCAGAAATAATTCTGACGTCGGATCGAGATCTTCGGAATACACGTGCTTATAAATGCTGTCGGTGGCCGGGAATGGGGAGCGAAGAACAACTTCAGTGGAGACGCGAATCTCTTCATCCACGGCCTGCTCCAGCCGGGTAATCGCCACCTCATCCAGAACGCCCTCACGCAATAGCCGCATCTGCAATTTTGGCAGCGGATCGCGCATGGCATCGGCTTCACGCTCGGCTTCTGAGCGATAGAAACGTTCATCGTCCGAAAGTGAGTGTGAGTATGGTCGGGTCACATGGCCGTGCACAAATGCCGGCCCGTGACCCGCACGGCAATAGGCAACCGCCTCCTGCATGGTCTTGTGGCACTCAATCGCGTCGGTGCCGTCGATTTCGGCAAAGAAGAAGTTGGGGAAATTGGCAACCAGCTTCGATATGTTGCCACCTGCCGTGTTCACTTCAACTGGAACCGAAATCGCATACCCGTTGTCCTGCACCACAAACAGCACCGGTAATTTCAGATTGGCCGCGGAATTCATTGCCTCCCAGAATTCACCCTCGCTGGTCGTTCCATCGCCTAGCGAACAATACACCACTTCATCCGCGTGAAAAGTCACATGCTTAAATGCACGATAATCCTTGTCGCTTCCGGCGAACTCCGGCTTTTTGGCTGATTCCGGATGACGGCTGAAATAGCGTCCAGCCTCGGCGCAACCCACCGCCTGCAAACACTGCGATCCCGTCGGAGACGACTGGGTCACCAGGTTCAAACGCACGCTGGCCCAGTGGGATGGCATCTGCCGCCCGCCACTTCCCGGGTCAGTCTCCGCGCCAACCGCAGCCAGCAACATCTCTTCCGCCGTCATTCCCAGGGCCAGGCACAAGCCACGGTCGCGATAATACGGATAGAACCAGTCATACCCCGACCGCATCACCATTCCAGCCGCCACAGACAAAGCCTCATGCCCCGCGCCAGAAATCTGAAAGAAGATCTTCTGTTGACGCTTCAGCATAATTTCGCGATCGTCGATCCGGCGGGATTGGTACATCAGCCGGTACATCTGAATCAGTTGCTCGGAAGAAAGTCCGTGGGTCTGAACCGGAGTTTTGGTCGCGGTGACGGTGCGCGTTGCTGCCATTTTGGATCCTTTTCAGATCGGATTGCTTCGGCGATCACCCTACCCTCGGAATTCATAGGGCGAACTGGCTATTTTACGGCAAAACTATGAACTCTAAGGAGTGTTTGTTTCATGTTGTCTACGATTGTTCCTGACACTAAGTTACTTCGATTTTCACTTGCAACCTTTTCGACGCCGTCTGTTCAGCGTCCCTCTTGAAAAACCTCCCGATGTGCTCCATATCACCGCCTGTGCCACTGCAGCGAAGCACCTATACAATCGTTTGAATAGAGGGTCAAGCGCGATCCCATGTTGATTCGGCTGCCTCCCTCTGGCGGATGAAACGCACAAATCGAGAATGCTCGAAGTCGGAGTGAAAGCCCTCCTCAAAGGGCGTTTCCTCGGTGATTCCCGTCACGGACACGCCGGGGTTACGAAGCCTAAGCTTTGTTCGCAAGGGTCGATCATCCAGTCCAACGATAACTCTTCTCGGGCGACGGTTATTGTTCACTAATCCAACGTGAGGGTTGCCGATGAGGACGAAGCAAACATCCACAGCATTTTCGCGGCGAACATTCATCAAGATGAGCGCGATTGCCGGCGCAGCCCTGGCGAGCGGTTGTGCGACCCACCAGCGCAGCAATTGGGAATTCTTTACAGAAGATGAAGCAGCGACTCTGACTGCGATCTGCGATCAGATCATTCCCGCCGACGATTTTCCCAGTGCGTCCCAGGCTGGCGTCCTGAACTATATCGACAAACAAATCACGCGCCACTATCGACGACATCAACGCGCATACAGGAAAGGTCTGGGGCGAGCGAATCAAGTCAGCCAGCAGCAATGCGGCAAAATATTAGCCGTCGCGACTCCGGCGGAACAGTTCCACGTCGTCGCCTCGCTTGAGAATTCTGACAAGCCGTTCTTTGAACTGGTTCGCAGCCACACCTTCGAAGGCTACTACGGCTCCCCGCGTCACGGCGGCAACCGAAACGCCGTCAGTTGGCGCATGCTCGGCCTCGACGAACCTCCGATTCGCGGCCGCTCGCTTTATGACTTGAAAAAAGGGACGCCGTCATGAAACGCGTCAATGCCGTTGTGATCGGAGCGGGCGCCGCCGGCGGCATCGTCGCCAAGGAACTATCCACCGCCGGCCTCAGCGTCGTGCTGCTGGAACGCGGCAAGTGGTACACCTCGAACGACTGCCGCAAAGATGATCTTCGCAATCAACGCACCACATTATTAGGGAACGCATTTGGCCCGCCCGACGAAGGCAATCCCCGCGTATGGGTCGACGGCAAAGGTATCTCCCATATCGCACTGCCCAGTGAAGGCGATTATCAAAACAATGCGGCTTGCGTGGGCGGAGGAACCCTCAGCTACGGTGCCCAGGCCTGGCGATATTTGCCGCAGGACTTTCGCATGCGCTCCACCTACGGCGTGCCCGCGGGTAGTTCGCTGGAAGACTGGCCCATCTCCTACGACGACCTGGAACCGTTTTACGTCAAAGCCGAATACGAAATCGGCATCTCCGGCGACGATTCTGCCACCCCCTTTCGCGGTCCGCGCAGCCGCGACCTGCCCATGCCTCCGTTACCGGTGAATCGCGAGTTTGGAATTCTGGAGCCTGCGGCCAAGCGTCTCGGCTTGCACCCTATCAACATTCCCATGGCGCGCAACAGTATTCCCTACAACGGGCGCGGCCCGTGTATGCGATGCCGCTGGTGCTGCGGATTTGCCTGCGAAGTTGACGCGAAAAACGGTTCGCAAAATACAGTGATCCCCATCGCGCTCGCCAGCGGCAATTGCGAGATGCGAACCGAGTGCATGGTGAAAAAAATTCTAATGGACGATCGCGGACGCGCCCACGGTATATCTTACTTCGACGCCGATGGCCGCCTGCAGGAGCAGCTTTCTGACATCGTCGTCGTCTCTGCCTGTGCGATTGAATCCGCGCGTCTACTGTTGAACTCGAAGAGCCGGCTGTTCCCTGCCGGCATCGGAAATCGCTACGACCAGGTCGGACGAAATCTACAGGGCCACCACTACACCGGCGCTGTTGGTTATTTCGACTTCGAAACCTACGACGACATCGGGCCCGGCGCCAGCATCGCCGTCACCGATTACAACCACGGCACGCCCGGCCTTTGCGGCGGCGGCATGCTGGCCAATGAATTTATCCGCCTGCCGATTCACTCGCTCGATCGCCTGCCAACAAATACGCCGCGCTGGGGGCTGGGACATAAACATGCCATGCGCAATTACCACAAGCGCACCATTGTCGTAATTGGCCCTACGCAACAGATCCCCACAGAGCACGCGCGCGTCACCGTCGATGCTTCGGTGAAAGATAAGTGGGGCCTGCCGGTCGCCCGCCTCCAGGGAAATTGTCATCCCCACACCTTTGAAATTGGAGATGTTCAAGCCAGGCGTGCCCAAACATGGCTCAAGGAAGCCGGCGCCGTCGACACATCATTGATGACATCCCGCCCGGAAGTACGACCCGAGCTGATCGAAGCCAGCCAGCATCAGGCCGGCACGTGTCGCATGGGCAATGATCCACGCTCCTCCGTCGTGAATCGCGATTGCCAAATCCACGAGGTCGACAATGTATTCGTGATTGACTCCAGCGTGAACGTCACCAACGGAGGCTTCAATCCCGCGCTGACCATCATGGCCGTCGCCTACTTTGCCTCGGAATCACTCGTCCGCAACTGGAAGGGCACGGGATTCCGCTCATGATGCGATTCATCAAGTTCGTTGCTGTCGCCGCCGCATCGATCGTCATCCTCGCGGTCCTCGGCACTTTCGGCGCATCGGAGTACTATACATCGCAACTCGGATCCGGCTGTGCGAACTGTCATGAGATGGCAGACTACGTCGGTGCCGTGCATGGTTCAAATCATCGCAACGTCGGCTGTCAGGATTGTCACACCGCAACACTGTCTACCAAGCTGCGCCATATTCGCGTGCATCTCACCCACAGCTGGCCGGAGGAAATCAGGTTGCGCGACGTGGACGTGGTTCGCATGACGAAAAATTGCCAGCAATGTCATCAACAGGAATACGCTACCTGGCATGCCGGCCCGCACAGCGCGACCTACAGTCAGATTTTCATGAACGACGATCAAAACTCCAAGCAACATTTAATGGAGGATTGTTTTCGCTGCCATGGTATGCACTTCGACGGCTCCGTTCGCGACCTGGTTCAACCAATGAACACAAAGGGTCCCTGGCATCTGGTTCGGAAAGATTTCGGCGATCAGCCCACCATTCCCTGCCAGAGTTGCCATTGGATCCACCGCCCCGGCACAGTTCAGGAGAAGCCGTCAGGTCGCTTTTCAGTAACGGGCAGCGCGGTCAATGGGACGTTGGCATTCTTTGATCGCCGCGAACGTATGCACTTTGCGGCGACATCGCTTCACATCCCCCAACTGCAGGATGGCGCTCGCCTGGTGAAGATGAGCGCAGATCCCCGCCAGGCTATGTGTTACCAGTGTCACGGTCCCCGCATACCAGAAACCGGTACGGTGGCCGCCGCGAACCACTGGGGTCCGCAAGTAGGAACAGGCGACGATCGCACTCCGACCGGCGTGCATGAGGGACTCAGTTGCGTCGCGTGCCACAACGCGCATAACGAAAACACTCGAGCCTCCTGCGCCACCTGCCACGCGTCGAAAGGCGAATGTAAGCTCGACGTAGCGAAAATGGACACCACCTACTTCAATCCGAAGAGTATCCACAATATTCATTGGGTCAAGTGCACCGACTGTCATCAACATGGCATCCCCAGGTCCACGGCAACTTCTCAGGTCGCTGGCCAATAGGCCTCCATCCGCCGCAGCATAACGCTGACCCGTGAACAACCTGGCCACTGTTCACCGCAAATTCGATGCCCTTGGGTGTTACCGTGGACTTTAGGCTTTCCGACCCGAAAGAATTCCCGATAAATACACAGCTGTCGATGAAAATCATTCAATCGAACTGAAGGAGATTGCCGATGGCGATCCTCGATCTATTCAGCCTGCGAGGCAAAAACGCCTTGGTGACGGGTTCGTCCCAGGGTCTGGGCGCGGGCATGGCCCTTGCACTTGCACAAGCCGGCGCCAATGTGACCTTGCACGGTCATAAGGACGTCTCGAAATCGACGATCACAGAAATCGAGAAAACAGGCGTTCGATCCATCTCGGTGACCGGAAACGTCCGTGACCCGGCCGTCTGCACACGCATTGTCGACGAGACGGTGGACGCCTTCGGCTCTATCGATATTCTGGTGAATAACGCGGGCACCATTCGACGCGCACCCGCTGCTGAACATTCCCATGAATTCTGGGCGACTGTCATCGATACCAATCTCAACAGCGTCTTTTACCTGAGCCAGTATGCCGGCACAAAAATGCTCGCGCAGGGATCCGGCAAGATCATCAATATCGCTTCCATGCTGACGTTTCAGGGCGGCATTCTCGTTCCCAGTTACGCCGCCGCCAAAGGCGCCGTCGGTCAACTCACCAAGGCGCTTGCCAATGAGTGGGCTTCCAAACGAGTGAATGTGAATGCCATCGCGCCCGGTTATATGGAGACGGCCAACACCGCTCCGTTGCGCGCCGATGAAGAACGCTCGAAGGCTATCCTCGGCCGAATTCCCGCAGGAAGATGGGGCCTGCCGTCAGACCTGGCTGGCGCGGCCATATTCTTGGCTTCGGCCGCCAGCGATTACGTCCACGGACATATTCTGATTGTCGACGGCGGTTGGCTTTGCCGCTAGCAATTCATTGTTCGATGTTCTATTGAGCCACCCAGTGATTCCCCGCGAGCCACTCTCCCGGCCGGTCACTTTTTCGACTTAGGATTTTTTCTCACGACCCGTAAGCCGTTCGATGGTGGCTTTTGC
This sequence comes from Acidobacteriota bacterium, assembly GCA_021778815.1. Classification (GTDB taxonomy): domain Bacteria; phylum Acidobacteriota; class Terriglobia; order Terriglobales; family Acidobacteriaceae; genus JAKAAZ01. The sequence continues at coordinate 8,214 of JAJYBW010000040.1, forward strand.
GTCGACTTGCCCTTCAGGGCGACGAGTTTCCGGATCTCGGCCACGGATACGCTGTCCCAAAACTCGGTCTTGTCATCTGGAGAGTTGAACTGCATCGACCACTGCCAACCCAAGGAATCTTCCAATCGGCTGACAAGCAGGGCGGGATGCATCGCAGGATAGCGCGCCGCCAGCACATCCCAGGCTTTTTGTGCATGTTGACCGCTGCGAGGTCGAACGCTATAGGTTGCCATCGGTGACCTTCCATGACTGGATGCTTTGCATTGCGAGCCGCTCGATCCTTATGGAGTTTATCGTGGCTTTGTTCACTCTGCTGCCTTAGCTGAAGGAGTAGACTGCCTCCACAGGGTTACTGACTCTTCTTGTGTTCAGGAAGTTTCCACAGATCCCACTTCAACGCTCCCTATTGCATCTAAGGAGCATCTTCGGAGGTTCCGCCATGAAACGCATCCTTACCATTGCCGGCGCTGTGCTGGGCGTGTTCATCCTTATCCTGATCCTGATTCCGGTCTTCATCAGCGGCAATACCTTCCGCCCCAAGCTTGAATCGATGGCCTCTCAGGCCCTCGGTCGCAACGTGCAGATCGGCAACCTGGGCTTCTCGCTGCTTTCCGGCTCTCTGACCGCCGACAACCTCTCCATCGCAGATGATCCCAATTTTAGCCAGTCGCCATTCCTCACAGCCACCTCTCTCAAAATCGGCGTCAAGGTCTGGCCGCTCATTACCTCCAAGCAACTCGAAGTCACCAGCATCGCAATCGACAAGCCGGTGGTTCACCTGATCTCAAACGCGTCCAACCAGTGGAACTATTCCACCTTGGCCAACACCCGGAACTCGACACCCAGCCAGCCGTCATCGCAGGGAACTACCAATTTCACTGTGGGCGAGCTTGATATTAACGACGGCCAGGTCACGATGATGTCCGCTGGCGCCAAATCTCCCAGCGTCTACAGCAATGTGAAACTCCTGACCAAAAACTTCTCCCTTTTCTCCGCATTCCCAGTCACGCTGTCAGCGGACCTGCCGGGCGGCGGCACCATGAAGCTGACTGGTACGGTGGGTCCCGTCAACTCGACAAACGCCACGTTCACCCCTGTCGAAGCCGACGTCACCGTCGACTCCTTCGACATTGCGAAGAGTGGGTTTGTGGAGCCCTCCAGCGGATTGAGCGGCCTAGTCGACCTGACCAATCACCTGAGCGCCGCCAACGCCAAGGCTCACCTGAAGGGTGTCGCTACCATGCGCAGACTAAAGTTAGCCGCCAACGGCGCGCCTTCGCCTGTACCCATTTCGATGGACTTCGACCTGGACTACAGCATGCCTGACACCTCCGGCACATTGAATAGCGGGCTGCTCCATATAGGTCATGCCCAGGCCAACGTGAAAGGCACCTTCGTTAGCAAGGCGGCGATGACCTCCATCGACATGAATGCTGCCGGTCAGGATATGCCTATGGATGACATCGTCGCTGCTCTTCCTGCCTTCGGCGTGATCCTGCCCTCCGGGTCTACACTCCGCGGTGGAACCTTGAGCATGAATGTTCACGGTCAAGGCCCGACTTCCGCGCTTGTTGCCATGGGCAACGTAGGAGCGTTCAACACCCGGCTGGCTGGATTTGACCTTGGCTCCAAGCTCTCCGCCGTCTCCAAACTTACAGGCGCTCACTTCCCCAGCGGCGACACCCAGATTCAGCGCCTGACCAGCAACGTCAACTACAGTCCAGCCGGAATCCAGGCTTCCAATATAGTTCTCGTCGTAGTCGGCATCGGCCAGGTGACAGGCAGCGGCACGATGAGCGCCAACAATGCTCTCAACTTCCACCTCGTCGCCCAGCTCAGTTCCGGCGGCAGCATCCTTGGAAATTCATTGGGCAAGAGTATATCCATGGCAAAGCTTCCGTTCGCCGTACAGGGAACTGCCAGCCAGCCGAAGATCATTCCTGACGTCGGCGGCATCGTGGGCGGCGCCGTCACCGGTTTAGCCGGCTCCCTTGGAGGCGTGACAAAAGGAGGCGTTGGAAACGCGGGAACGGCCACGCAACAACTTAGTAAGGGGCTGGGCAGCTTCCTGAACAAGAAGTACTAGATTTGAAATGGTCGAAACGTTTTTTTGGGTTCGCAGAGAGAAATAGGCGCCTCATCTAACCCCCGCGGCCAACTGCTTGGGGAAACGCACCGTATGAGGTGAGCTGCGGCATGCTCCGTATCGTTCTTTTCAGTCATTCTCACACGTTCCAGATTGAAGCTTGGGCCTGTGGTTCGAACTGGCGATATCACATGCCTCTCTATCCCCTTGCGATCAGCGTGGAGTGCGTTTTCTTCATTCCCTTGGGGCCGCTTTTCTTTAGTTGCTAATGTTCTTAAAGAATGTTCTTGCCATTTGCCTTGTGTGCTTGGTAGCTTGGTATGCATTCATTGACTTCCTGACTTCAAGACGTCTGTTTTCACCATCTGTCGTTATCAAATGCTTTTCTGTTCAACTGGCCGTCGCCCAAGGGAATCTTTTTGTTGACAGCACCGTAAGAAGAAACCTAGTACCTTATGCACGCTGGGCTGGGCTGGAATTGGTTCGCAAAGACAATTGTTTCTGTAGCAATGACATTTTCGGAGGTTTGGGGATGCGCAAAAAACGCATATTTTCAGCAGCGGCCCTCGGTGCCGTACTGCTTGTTTTTTCACTAGTCAGTCAATCGGCCTGGAGCCAGAACGTGACAGCCGCTATCGTCGGTACCATCACGGATCCGGCGGGTGCTGCGGTTTCCGGAGCTACGATCACAGCCAAATCAGTAGAGCGCGGCACCACCTATACCGGGGTGACAAATAATTCCGGCCTGTATCGAATTTCATCGGTTCCAGTGGGCACCTATACTCTTACGGTTGACAAAAGCGGATTTTCGACGGCCGCGCACGAGCCGTTTGTCTTGACAGTGGATCAAGTGGCCCGTATCGATGTCGCCCTCAGTCTCGGAAAGCAGACCCAGACAGTACAAGTCTCCGGCATGGCTCCAATGTTGGCAACCCAAACCACGCAGGTCGACACAGTCATCAATGCCGCAACCAACGACGAGATGCCGCTCGCAGCGCGCAACTACGTGCAACTCACGTTGCTCGCGCCGGGTTCTGTCTCGACCGATCCAAGCAGCTTCAATAACGGCAATAATACCGCCGGCTACGGCGGCCGTCCGCTGATCAACGGTAACCGTGAGCAGGCCAATAACTTCCTGCTGGACGGCATGGATAATAACCAGGTGTCGGATAACCTGCTGGGTTACGCGCCGGCCCCTGATGCCATTGAAGAGTTCAACCTGATCACCAACAATGCCCCGGCAGAATTTGGCAACTTTGAGGGCGGCATCGTCAACGCCACCATCAAGTCAGGTACCAACAGCTTCCATGGGGATGTCTGGGAGTATTTCCGCAATGATGTCTTGAACGCGAACCAATGGTCGAGCGGATTCAATCCCAGCAATGTCCTGCCAAAGAACAAGATTCGCTGGAATATGTTCGGTTTCACTGCCGGCGGCCCCATCCTGAAAAACAAGCTCTTCTTCTTTGCGGATTATCAAGGGCAACGTTACGACAACCCAAGCTCAACGGGTTTTATTACGCTCTTCACAGCGGCAGAACGCAACGGCGACTTCAGTGCAGTCTGCAGTGCCGGCTTTGACAGCAATGGAATGTGCAAAGGTACCGGTCAGCTTTACAACCCGTGCGCATCGTCCTCGGCTCCATGCACCTCATCCTCAACCCCGGCTACAACACGGCAGCCGTTTATAAATAATAAAATTCCCACTGAAATGATCAGCCCGGTCGCGGCGGCCCTGTTTTCTTCGAGCCTTTACCCCGCGCCGATCAACAATAACCTGCAGAATAACGCGACCAATACAACAGCTTCCAAGGAAGACGTGGACCAGGGCGATCTGAAGATCGACTATAGGCCAACCCAGAAGGACACCATTTCGTACCGCTTTACCCGTGCCTATCAGAACAATCCGACCGACAACTCATTCGTCTTGTTCTCCAACAGCTATGGAACCGCGCCGATTTTGAACACTGTCGGTGACTGGACCAGAACTCTGACCAACAACCTGTTGAACGATGCCCGCTTTGGCTACAGCCACATTACACTCAACACCGGCAATACCTTTGCTTCAAACGTCGGTCAGTTCGGCAACACGCTAGGAATTGGCAACGGCAATCCGGCAGGGCTGGACGGCCTGCTGGCTCTGAACTTTTCCAACTCATTTGCCAACAACATTGGCGCTGCAGAGTCGACCCAGAGTTTTGACGACCACGTCTGGGAGGCTGAAGATGGGCTGACCTGGTCCCATGGACGCCACACGTTCAAATTCGGAGGTCAATGGTGGCGCGACATCATCAAGACCTTCTACGCCGGTAACAACGGTGAATTGGGCTTGATGGATTTCAACGGTCAGTTTACCGCAACCAACTCCGCATCTGCAGGCGGCGGAACTGGCGACGGTGGGGCGGACTTTACGCTCGGCCTTCCATACCAGATCGGTCGCGGAACCAGCACTGGTGCCACATGGCAGCAGTCTAGTAACATTATCGGCATCTATGGCGAAGACACGTGGCGGGTGACCGATAACCTCACCTTGAACCTCGGCCTCCGCTACGATGCACACACACCTTGGGTTGAAGCCAACAACAAGCAAGCCAACTACAACTTCAACACCGGAAACATCGATCTGGCCGGCCAGAACGGAGCCAGCCGGGCACTCTACAACGGCTTCTACGGCGGAAGAGACTTCCAGCCGCGCATCGGATTCGCATGGACTCCCGCGATGCTCGGTGGTCGCACTGTAGTCCGCGGCGCATTCACAATTTCCTCCTACATGGAGGGAACAGGCACGAACCTGCGCCTGCCGTTGAATCCGCCCTTTACTCCGGCTGAAATCAATGCCTCGTACAACAACCTTCCCTTGCCTCTAACCGATTCCAGCACCGGAATTGTGGGTCAAGGCGTCAACCCGTCCTGCGCGGCTCCGCAGTACGCCTGCTATGCCGGGGCATATCTCCGCATTTGGGATCCCAATGTGCAGCCGGCAATCGCGAATGAATTTAACCTGACCGTTCAGCACCAGCTAACGCATTCTTTGACCGCTCAAGTTGGCTATGTGGGTCAGACCGGCCATCACCTGATGGTGCCGTACGACTATGCACAACGGGTATTGCAGCCCGGTGGGGCTACAGCACCCAGCCCTTTCTTTGCCAAGAACCTGGACCTCTATGGCGTACTGGGCACGGGCAATACGTCTCTACC
>JAJYBW010000429.1 GCA_021778815.1 Acidobacteriota bacterium
TTCGACCACCCGCTTTTCGGTCGCCGTGGTGTGAATTTTTGCAGCCAGGAGTCTTTGTCGAAGGGTTTCTTCTGGCCGTCAATCCAGCCATAGCAAAGCGCCTGGTCCAGCGCCTCCGCGTAGGTCAAGGAGGTCTCCTGCGCGCCTTTCTTTGAAATGCGCAGCCATATCCCATCGGACGCCGCATGGTTCTGCTCCAGCCATCGTCGGAAATCTGCGGACGTTTTGAAGTACAGCGTTTGCATCCTCTGGTCCCTGACTGCACTGTAACCCGGCACGGCGGGCAAAAAACACGCATTCCCCAGTCAATTTCTTCGTACAGCGCCATCCCTGTAGCCGCCAGAATTCCAGTACGGCTGGAACTCAGTCGCACCCGACTTCCTCACCCATCCCAAGACCGGGCACCCACTCGATTTCGCAACCATCCGGCCGCCGTTGACATGCGCGCTGGAACATTCCACACTCAAACACGATGCGATCTGTCCTTCTCTCGGTCCTCGCCATAGTCCTTCTGCCGCCACTATGCCGCGCCCAGACGAGGGTGCAGGGAAAAAAATCCCGGCACCTGCCAGCAAAGCTTGCGGCCTTCGGCTTGCATGCCCCGGCAAAACGTCCAGGGTACGCAACTTTCTGCGGTGACCGGTGTCTGCAGGCGCAGGAGGATTTCGATGCTTCGCGTTCAGCCACGATTTTGGGCCGTAAGTTGTTTGTTAATTTGCGGAATCGCTGGGATTTCGCTGACTGGATGTGGCGGCGGTGCCGCCATGGCAAGTGGCGGCAGCGGTGGATCGGGCGGGAGTGGTGGCAGTGGTGGATCAGGTGGCGGCGGTACCCCTGCTTGCACGACATCGCCAGTGAGCATCACGCATTCCAGCCAGAGCAATACGAACTCGCAGCAGATCATCTATATCAGTAAGGCGCAATACCCGCAGGCGATGTGCAATGACGGTTCGCCGGCTGCATATGTGTTTCGACCCGGGGTCGGCGCGGCGGCCTCACGCTGGATCATTTCGCTGGAGGGCGGAAGTGATTGCTATGACGACACGACTTGTAGCGCGCGCGCGACGCAGACGCCGCATTACGTCAGCACGAGCGGATTGTCGAACAATCCATCCAAGGCCCCGGGGCTGAGCGGGATGCTTTCATCCGATCCGCAGGAGGATCCGGACTTTTACGACGCCAGCGTGGTGCGTATTGCCTATTGTTCCAGCGACTCCTGGTCAGGCAACAAATCGGGGACAGGGACGTTTTCTGCCGGTGACGATACGACCTGGAATTTTCAGGGGCACGCAATTGTGAAGGCGGTGATTCAAGACCTGATGGCAAACCATGGAATGAGCCAGGCGACGGAGGTGATGTTGACGGGTGAGTCCGCTGGCGGCCTGGGCGTGTATGTGAACGCAAATACGGTGGCAGGGCTGGTGCCGAAGGCTGCGCGGTACGTGGTCTATGACGATGCAGCGTTTGACAATCTTGTGAACAACTTTTCTGCCAGCGGCGCGCCGCCGAACTATGATGATCCATCGCAGCCCACGAATCTGCAGACGGAAAAAGGCGAAGGCGTGGCACTGTGGAACGGCACCGGAGACAGTGTGTGCGCGGCGAGTGCCACCACGGCCGCCGAGCAGCTTAACTGCTATAGCGCGCAACAACTGTTGGGCGCTGGTGGGACGATTACGCTGCCGCTGCTGGTGAGTGAGGCGCAGCAGGACGAGGCGCAGCTTTCGACTGCGGGCTTGCCAGCATTTTCGTTGGCGAATGGAGCTACACCAACGCCCGCCGAGCAGGGCTACCTCAACTACTTTGCGTCCTCGATGCGGTCGGGGCTGGCCACGGCGAACGGAAACGTGTCGATCTTTTCGCCGGATATTCTGGCGCACGTCGAGTCGATCGATCAGACGCTCTATCAGACTCCGCAGAGTTTCCCGGCCGGTTCTCTGACGCTACAGCAGGTGGTCAGCAAGTGGTATCAGGCTCCATGCACGGTCCAGAAGCAGATCGCCAACTAGTTGTCCTTTTCAGGGATGGTAATCAATGCCTCCATAACAGAACTGGATTGCCGCCCAGCACTCATTGCATCCTCAACCTCGGCAGCCATCCGCGCCAAAACAATCCGCCGTCATCAAATCCTGCAACCTCGTGTTATATTTTGCGAGTCGCTACGACGCGAAAGAGACGCTTATTTTGGAGGAATTCTTCAGTGCGCTTGGTTTCCCGGGTTTCGTATCGCCTTTCTGCTTATCTCATTCTCCATCTACTTTTGGGCTCGATTTTCGCTCTGACCGCACCCCTGGCCAATGCCCAGGCTCGTATTAATGACCGCGACTTGGCGGCCATGATGCGCAATTTGCGCGACGACACCAAAGCCTTGCGCCCAAAGTTCGACGACGCCGTGCGCAAAAAGAGCATCATCCGCGGCACCAGTCAGGCAAAAGACGCCGTGAAGCTGATGGAAACCTTCGTCAAGCAAACCAACGAGCTGCCGAACCGCTTCAAGAAAGACCGCAACGGCGGCGATTCCTTCCGTATTGTGCAAAGCACGGCGCAGCAGGTGGACGCCACGATCAGCTCCGCCCAGTTGAACGCACAGATAGGTGACCAGTGGCAAAAGATTCGCTCCGAGGTCAACCAGATTGCCGTGGCCTACAATATGCCGCCCCCGTTCGGCGAGGGCCAGGGCTCGAGTTCCGCCGCAAAACCGGCGCCCATTTATGAGGACTATTCCGGCATCTATGGTCACCAATCGTCCCGACTCGGACCGGGCTCCTGGCTGCGCATCAGTGTGTTCCTCAAC
>JAJYBW010000041.1 GCA_021778815.1 Acidobacteriota bacterium
GTCATAGATGGCAGCCGCTTCGCGCGCAATGCCGTAATGGTTCATGGCGTCGACGCGGTTGGTGGTGATGTCCATTTCCAAAAGCGAGCCATTGCCGGGTCCTAGATCGAACACGCCGTCAACCGCGATTCCGCGCAGGGTGAGGTCGTCGGCGAGTTGGTGGTCGCTGACGGCAAGATGAGTCAAGTACGAGCGGAGCCACGTCGAAAGAATTTTCATGCGAACTGCTCCAGAAAGCGCATGTCTCCGGAGTAGAGCAGGCCGATGTCGCTGATGCCGTACTTCATCATCGCGATGCGATCGACTCCCATGCCGAAGGCGAACCCGGAAATTTTTTTCGGGTCATAGGCGGGCTGCTTGCCACGAACGAACTTAAAAACAGCGGGGTTGACCATGCCGCAGCCCAGGAGTTCGATCCAGCCCGAGTGTTTGCACTTGCGGCAGCCTTTGCCGCCGCAGAAGATGCAACTGATCTGTACGTCGGCACTCGGTTCCGTGAAGGGAAAGAATGACGGGAAGAAGCGGGTGCGCACGGCGGAGCCAAAGAGCTCCTTCATAGCGTGATCCAGTGTTCCTTTCAGGTCGCTGAAGGTAATGTTCTCATCGACGCACAAGCCCTCCACCTGGTGAAAGATTGGAGAGTGCGTCGCATCGGCTGCATCGTTGCGATGAACTTTCCCGGGAATAACAATACGGACCGGTGGGGGCTGGCGTTCCATGGTGCGAATCTGCACCGGGGAAGTATGGGTGCGAAGCAACAGGCGATCGCGAAGCGGCTTATTTTGCTGATTGGCGACAACCAGGGTGTCCTGCGTATCGCGGGCAGGGTGGTTCGGGGGAAAGTTGAGAGCCTCGAAATTGTAGTAGTCGGTTTCAACTTCGGGTCCAACGCCCACGGAGTAGCCCATGTGCTCAAAGACGCGAACAATTTCGTGCATGGTGCGAATCAGCGGGTGCTCCGCGCCGAGCGTGGGGCGGATGCCGGGTAGCGTGATGTCGATGGCGTCGGTGGGTGTCGTCGATGGAGCGAGGGTAGCGGGATCGGCTTCGAGGGCTTGCTCAATCTGCTGTTTGAGTTGATTGAAATGCTGCCCCAGGGATTTGCGCGCTTCGGCAGGAGCACTTTTCAGCCAAACATCGCTGATGAGCTTGAGTCGGCCTTGCTTGCGGCCAAGCCAATAGAGACGAAACTGCTCACGATCCTCGGATGTGCGGAGCCCCGCGGCCCGGCGTGCCACGTCGGCATTGAGGGCCTGAAACGCGGCTTCGAGATGCTGTGACTCGTAACTTTCTAATACAGGAATTTGCGAAGAAGACATTGCTTTTGAGGATAAATGAGAGGAGGCCGGAATTCCGAGCCTGTGAACTGAAATCGGGTCCGAGGGTCGATGCTGTTGGGGAACCTTTGGCATTGTGGTTCAATAAGGACGTGCAAAAGACATTGAGAATTTTGGTTGTTTTGTTGGCGGTTTTGGGAGCCGTGGTGTCGGCACTGGCGTTGCAGGTGCATTATTCCAACAAACTGGAGCCGTGCGATATTAATGCGCATTGGGATTGCGGAATCGTGAACCATAGCCGATATTCGTCAATCGCAGGTGTGCCGGTGGCCGCGGTTGGGATCGCAGGGTACTTGCTGATCGGCACACTGGCGCTGTTGCGGAAGAGGGACTGGACGTTCGCTGCGGCTGTGGCAGGACTTTGTTACGCGCTCTATCTTTCCCACGTGGAAGACTCGATTCTGCAGGTGTGGTGTCTGTACTGCGTCATTTCGCAGTGCCTTATTGCGTTGATCGTAATCTTCGCGGGCATTCAGCTGGCAGCTGGCCGAAAGCAACAAAGCACTCCCTGAGGAGTGCGTTGTCGGATATTGGAACGCGCTGGCTGGCGTTATGCAGCAGCGGTGCTGAGCGCGGTCTTTGCCTGAGTCGCAAGGGCGGTAAATCCTGCGGGATCTTTAGCGGCGATATCGGCCAGAACCTTGCGGTCCAGCTCGATCCCGGCCAGCTTGAGCCCATGGATCAATTGCGAATAGCTGATGCCATTCAGCTTAGCGGCGGCGCCGATGCGGACAATCCAAAGCGAACGGAACTGGCGCTTCTTCTCACGGCGGCCGCGATAGGCGAATTTAAGCCCACGCTCGACGGCCTCTTCGGCAGCCTGATACAGCTTGGACTTTGTGAGGAAGTAGCCGCTGGCGCGCTTGAGAATTTTCTTGCGATATTCTTTGCGTTTGTTGCCACGTTTGACGCGAGGCATGGTTGAAATCTCCTTTTTGCGTTTCGTTATGCGGCTGGAGGGAGGAGTCGCCGGCCCGAGGCCTGCGCTGGATACCCTCTTCACTCGCTTCTTGCTCTGATCTTTCTCGGAAGGATTAGCTCCGGGAGCCTCGAACGCTTTCGGGCCCTAACTCGCCATGGCGAGCCGATCAGGCGTACGGAATCATGCGCAACACCTTGGGCAGGTCGGCATCCGAAACCATTGCAGATGCGGCGAGATGCCGCTTGGTCTTGGTAGCTTTCGAGGTAAGGATATGCCGCATGAAGGCCTGGCCGCGCTTGACTCGACCGCTTCCGGTCTTTTTAAAGCGCTTGGCCGCACCTTTGTGGGTCTTTAATTTCGGCATGGTAATTCCAATCAAAATAACAGTTTTACGGCTTCGATCAGTATACGTGAGTCGAGTCGGAAGTGCGAGCCAAACCTGGTGAGTGGAGAGCGCACTCTCAATCTGGAATCAGTGAACCCGGCTTAGCGGGTCAGGACAAGCTCAGGCTGGAATTTTCGGCGAAGTGGGGCATCTCCGGGGAAATATGCGTTGGTGACGTACTGGTAGAGCATTCGGTGGGTGTTGAAGAAGGAGCCGTTGATGGCCATGGCCATGCGCATAATCTCGGCCCAGCGGTCCGGGTAGTGGTAGAAGAGGGGAAGAATCTCGTCCTCGAGTTTTTCATAGAGAGATTCGGCCTCTTGCGCCTCGTCGTCAGATTCGGCGATGGCCCAGCCGGTTGCACCTTCGATGCAGCCCTCAATCCACCAGCCGTCGAGGGTGCTGAGGCTAGGAACGCCGTTCATGGCGGCCTTCATCCCGCTGGTTCCGGAGGCTTCGTAGGGGCGGCGGGGAGTATTGAGCCAGAGGTCTGCGCCTGCGGTCAGGATGGCTCCCAGGTCCCACTCATAATTTTCAAGATAGACAATGCGGATTTGGTCCGAGTTGAGCTGTGCGCTGGCTTCGATTACGTGATGGATGATGGCTTTACCCACCTGGTCATGGGGATGGGCTTTGCCTGCGTAGACAATCTGGATGCCGCCATATTCCTCCGCCAATCGGTTGAGGCGGGCGGGATCCGCAAACAGCATGTCCGCGCGTTTGTAGGCAGCCGCGCGGCGGGCAAATCCTATGGTGAAAATGCCCTCTTGAAGTGTGACGCCGACGCGTTCTCGAACTGTATCGATGAGCTTGCGCTTGGCGTCCAGGTGTCGGCTCCGAATCTCGCTGGGGGCGATACCGATGGCGAAGCGGAGGTAGAGATTATCGCGTCGCCAACTCGAAACCTTTTCGTCGAGCAATGCCTGCAAAGACGGCTGAATCCAGGTGGCTGCATGGACGCCGTTGGTGATGGCCTGGACAGAATATTCGGGAAACATTTCGCGCGATACTCGGCCATGCTGCATGGCGACTCCGTTGACATAGCGGGAAAAGCGCAGCGCGACGTAGGTCATGTTCAACATGCCGTCGTGACAACAGCCAAACTTCTCGAGTGCTTCGGTCCGTTCGTCGCCCAGAACCTGGCGCGCCTGATCGAGAGAGAACCGGTCGTGGCCGGCAGGAACCGGTGTGTGGGTGGTGAAGACACACTGAGCCCGAACTGCATCCAGGTTATTTTGGGTCGCGTCCAGCAGATTGCCATCGGCGACCTGTTGCTCCAGCAGGCCGATGGTTAGCAACGAGGCATGACCTTCATTCATGTGATAGACGGCAGGCTGGCAGCCCAAGGCGGACAGGATTTCGATTCCGCCGATGCCAAGGACCGTCTCCTGACACAACCGGTAGAAGGTATCTCCGCCGTAGAGATGGTCTGTCAGCTGACGATCCCAACCGTCATTGGGTTCAAGATCGGTATCGAGGAAAATCACAGGGACGATGTGGCCATCGACGCCGACAATATCTTTGCGCCAGGCGCGAACCATGACTGGACGCCCTTGAATGGTAATCGCGGCTAAGGGTTCAAGCGGCTGCAGGAGAGTCTCCGGCTTCCATGGCTCGTCTTCTTCGGTTTGCACGCCGTCGGCATTCAAATGCTGGTGGAAGTATCCTTTTCGATGCAGCAGCGTGACAGCGGCCAAGGGAAGGCCAGTATCAGCCGCGGATCGGAGCGTGTCTCCGGCCAGAACTCCCAAGCCACCGCTATAGGTGGGCATGTCGGGAGCGACAGCAATTTCCATGGAAAAATAAGCGATTTGAATTCGCTTCCAATCGTCGCGAGATGTCTCCGACGCCAAATCCGGTTGGCCGTTAAGTGCCATTCAACCTCTGTTTCCCGTGGGGTAGAGTTTATATTTGTTCTCCCAGCGGGAGACAGACCCATACACGCATCGCGTCGGAACAGCATCGGTTCAGTCAGAGTTTTCATGAGGCGGTAAAATCGCAGCGAAACGACTCTACTTGTGCGATGCCTCCGACAAGGATCGCTACATGGAATATTATCAGTCCGCTCCGGAGAAGATGAATATCTAACGAGGCACAGTTGCTGGGTTTAATTCGTTCTGGTGTGGGACGGGTTTGCCAGGCTGTCTAGGTTATGGTGTTCACGGCAGTTAGAACTTCCTGGCCTGCAGCCTCAATCCTTTCCCAGATGGCATCGATCCAGGCCAGGTGTTCGGACTTCATCAGCACGGAACGAAGACACAGTACCTGGGCAGGTCCGGGGGCAACTTTGGCGGACGTAAGCCAGGTATTTGCTGGGAAAAAGGATTGAGGAAGATGCACCAATGCGAGGTGCAGATTCCGACGTGCAGCGGCGTCGAACAGAGCGCGTGCTTTGGCAGAACTCTCTTCGGGTGTGGAACCCCGAATAGCCCAGACGACAATATCCAACTCAGGCTGGATGGGGGCGATAAACATGGCTGAGGCGTGTAAACGGCGATAAAGTTCGAGCGCAGCCAAACGGCACGACTGCAACATTCCGGAGAATTCTCCTCCTCGGATTAAGGGCAACGCGCGTTGTGTTGCCCAGAGGGCCACGGCAGACGCGCCAGCGCGAGAACATTCCAGAGTGATTTCGCCAAGATGCAGTTGATCTGAGGTGAAGTAGGTATAGGGGGAATCGTGCTTATAAAAGCGGCCGACCGAGGGGTCGCGAAACAGCACGCACCCGCAGCCGTAGGGCTGAAGGCCATGTTTGTGCGGATCGACGACGACGGAGTCGACTGCGGTCAGGGCGGCAAACGAATCCGCCGTCTCTGCGTCTAAGTTTGTAGCCAAGGTGAAATACCCGCCGTAGGCGGCGTCCGCGTGGATGCGGAATCCATAGCGGTCGCGCAAGGCCAGGATTTCTGGTAGTGGATCGACAGCTCCAAGCGCGGTGGTTCCAAGAGTCACAACGACCGTGCCGACGTCGCCCTTTTGGATCCTGGATTCCAGAACGGTTAGGTCGAGTCTGCCTTGTGGGTCAGTCGCGACTGAATCAAAGGGTAGTTGGAGAACGCTGCTGATACGACGATGGGTGTAATGCGCCTGCTCGGAGGCGAGGATGGTTTTACCGGGATGAAGCTGGCCGGCAATCCAAAGGGCTTCCAGGTTGGCAAAGGTACCTCCACTGGTGAGGTGGCCGAGATGGGTAGCCCACGTAAACATGGTGGCGAGCCCTTGAACAGCCTCAATTTCCATTTCAGAGCTGGCGCGGCCGCCATCGAGGGCATGGTTGTTGGGATTGATCCAAGTGGCAAGCGCGTAAGCGGCACGAGCGATAGGGTGGGGCGGCTTGAGCATCTGGCCAGCGTACAAGGGGTGGAAATAGGGGTAATTCTCGCGGAGGCGGGTTGCTGTTTCCTGCAGCACAGCCAGCATCGCGGAGTCGTCGATGGAGGGCGAGTCGGTGGGGGGCAGAGAGGTGAAGCCTTCCGCGAGGGTAGGAAGGGCGCTTCGGATCCAGGCGATCGATAGCTCCTCAAATTTCATGCCGTCAGCCAGCATAACGCATGAAGGTTGAGGGAGTTGGGCAGGAATGCTGAGGTGGGGAAGCGGCGGAAAGTACTGAGCCTCCCCTAACCTGCATTTTTTTCTTGCATTTGGCGAAAATCTGGTACACTGAGCCTGCGTTCGAATAGAACCGGGCAGTTGTAGACTTTGCCCCAAAGCACAAGATTCTGCTAGTAGTCGCTCCGATTCCCTTCAGCGTAATTCAAATCGATTAGGAAATAAGATTCAAATGGAACAAGGTACAGTAAAGTGGTTTAACGACGCGAAGGGCTTTGGCTTTATCTCGCGCCAGAATGGCGAAGATGTTTTTGTGCATTACTCTGCGATCAATTCAAACGGATTCAAGAGTTTGCAAGAAGGCCAAGCCGTGCAATTCAACGTTGTGAAGGGACCGAAGGGCTGGCAAGCTGCTGATGTTCAGCCGCTGTAGGAGCGAGCGCTAGGTTTTAGACAAAAAAAGGCAGAGGAGAAATCCTCTGCCTTTTTGTTTCTGGCGCAATGGCTCTTGCGCGCCCGTTTTCGGCGCCATCCAGTCGGCAACAACCCCCGTGGGGAAAGCGGCTGCTGGAGTGCTGGAAACTCGCGGAGATGTGTCTCTTTAACAGGCAATCAGTTCTATTTCGACCAATGCGTCCTTCGGGAGTCGCGCGACCTCCACGGTTGAGCGAGCTGGGGATGGGCTATTTTGTGTCTGAAAATATTCAGCGTAGATCGCGTTCATGGCGGCAAAGTGGGCCATATCCTTTAAATAGACGGTGGTTTTGACGACGCGCGAGAATTCCAGTCCTGCGGCTGCGAGAACGGTCTGTAAATTTTGCAGGACGCGGTGGGTTTGCTCTTCAATTCCGCCTGCGACCAGTTGGCCTGTGGCGGGATCGATGGCAACTTGTCCAGAAGTGAATACCAAGTTGCCGACGCGAATTGCCTGCGAGTAGGGCCCGATGGCGGCAGGTGCGTTGGAAGCCTGTATCGCAGCTTTTTTTTCGGTCATCATCATTCCTATTCTTCCTCAAGAAGTCTGCGAAGTAGTGGCTCACCGAGGCTGTAAAAAGTTGCAGAACAGAGGGAACGGGGCGTTGGATTTCTTCGTATCTTGTGACAGGAAATCATCCGGTAAGTCTAATAGATTTAAGCGGAGAATCATGAACCATTCGTTTTTGAGCTGGTTGATTGTGGCGAGCGTTCTAACGGTCGGAGTTTGGGCTGACCAGGGGTTATCGCAGGCAGATTCTCAGAATCGCGCGGCGAGCCTGTCGAAGTCTAGTTCTTCTGGAGAGTCGTTGGCAAAATTCAACTGGAACGCGCCCCTGCCTTCCGCGGCCGAGCTGAAGCAGCGGGTGATGAATAACCTGAAGAAATCTCAGGCAGAACAGGAGCGGTACGTCTGCAAGACGACGAGTGAGAGCGACCAGACAGATAAAAACGGCGCCGTAAAACACCGGGATGTGAAACAGTACAACATGTTTTTTGTAAATGGCCAGGAGATCGATGAAGTTACGAGCAAAGACGGGAAGCCGCTGACGGAAGCCCAAAAGAATAAGGAGTCGGAACGCGTACAGAAGCAAATCAAGAAGGACTCGGATGAGAAGTATGTCGCAAAGCAGAATGCCAATGACGAAAAAATGTACGACACGGCGTTGCATATGTTGCGCTATACCAATGGACACCGGATCGACGTGCAAGGACGCCCCACTCTTACTTACGATTTGAGCGGCGATCCGAACGTACATCCCAAGGGGCTACAGGAAACGTTTTTGCACAATATGACTGGAACGATCCAGGTGGATGAACTCAGCGGGGAACTGGTTGATCTGAACGTGCGCCTGGATCACGATTTGAAGGTAGGTGGAGGGCTGCTTGCAAGTCTGCACAAAGGGTTTTGGATTCACCTGCGACAAGTGCGTTATCCAGATGGCGTGTGGCTGATGGAAATGGTGGAAGGCAATGGTGACGTGCGCGCGGCGCTGTTTTTTCATCCGTACTTCAAGTTCAAGCAGACGATGAATGGTTGCGCACTGACGAATGTGACGACCAGCCAAGGTGCAACGACACTGTCAAAATAATGGCTGCGATGCCGCCTGGGCGAAACGCCTTGATTCCGCCCGAAGATCGATATCCTCACTCTGTTGAGAAAGAGGTTCGCGGCAGCAATCTCTAGAGCTTTTGCTGGCGCTGAACGTCGCGGACACCTGGAAGGCGCCGCAGTCCGTTCATGAGTCGAATTAAGTGACCAACATCGTAGGCATCGACTACGAACTCCACGATGGCTTCTGCTTCGGTACCGGACTTGGTTTCAACCGCGCGGATGTTAGTTCCGTCGTCTGAAATCACTGCGGTCATTTCTCGAAGCATGCCGGCCCGATCATCACAATAGACGATCATCTTGACCGGATATGTCGCGCGCTGCGGAGTTCCTGCCTCATCCTTCATGTGTGCCCATTCGACAGCAATTCTGCGATCTGACTCGTAGAGAAGATTTTGCACGTTAGGGCAACTGCGAGCGTGCACAGCAACGCCTTTGCCCCGTGTGACGTAACCGACGATTTCTTCACCGCGAATCGGATTGCAACATCGGGCGCGATAGACCAGCAGGTCGTTCTGCCCTTCCACCGTGAGCGAGTCGGAGCCCTTGCCGAA
This sequence comes from Acidobacteriota bacterium, assembly GCA_021778815.1. Classification (GTDB taxonomy): domain Bacteria; phylum Acidobacteriota; class Terriglobia; order Terriglobales; family Acidobacteriaceae; genus JAKAAZ01. The sequence continues at coordinate 8,834 of JAJYBW010000041.1, forward strand.
GAAAACGCGCTTTACGGCATCCGACATGCCGGGAGGGGATTCCGCCTCCGGCTGTTGCGTGCTTGTGGCTCCAGGCACGAGGCGATTCAGAGCTTGACGGGCGGAGAACTTTCCAAATCCAATGCCAGCCAGCAAATCGACGGGGTTTGCCAGGCCGTAGTCGGCGGCTGCCCGGGCGTGGTCGGTATCGGTGAGCTGGGTCAAGGAAATTTTGTATTTGCGAGCTTCGCGATCGAGCAGTTTACGGCCAATTTCGATGGCTCGTTCGCGTTGGTGCTCGTTGAGCCAGTGTTTGATTTTATTGCGAGCTCGCGAGCTTTTGGCAAAGGTGAGCCAATCACGGCTGGGTGTGTGGCCGTTCTGAGTGAGAATCTCGACGATATCGCCGTTGCGCAGCCGCGATCTGAGCGGCACCATTCGGCCGTTGACTTTCGCGCCGGTACAAGTGTTCCCCACCTCCGTGTGAATGGAGTAGGCGAAATCGATGGGAGTGGCTTCTTTCGGAAGGACGACGACCTTGCCCTTGGGAGTGAAGGTATAGACCTCTTCCGGATATAGATCGATTTTGAGAGTGGAAAGAAATTCATTCGGATCGGTCATGTCGCGCTGCCACTCGACAATTTGCCGGACCCAGGCCAAGCGTTGCTCATCCTTCGCGTTGACCGGCGAACCGCCCGCTTTGTATTTCCAATGGGCAGCGATGCCTTCTTCGGCGACGCGATGCATTTCTTCCGTGCGAATCTGGACTTCAAACTGATGGCCACCCTCCGCCATCACGGTGGTGTGCAGCGACTGGTAAAGATTGGGTCGCGGCATGGCAATGAAATCCTTGATGCGACCGGGGACGGGGCGCCAGATGCTATGAATCAAGCCGAAGACGGCGTAGCAATCCTGTACGGTTTGAGTGATGACGCGGACCGCCAGGAGGTCGTATACCTGGTCTACGGTGATGCGCTGCCGTTGCAACTTTTGATAGATGGAGTACAGTCGCTTGATACGCCAGTCGACACGGGCAGTGATGTTATGTTCGACGAGGCGCTCGTGCAGAATGGCATCGATATTGCGCAGGAACTGTTCGCCCTGTTGCCGGTGGGCTTCGACGGCGGAACTGATTTGATCGTGGCCGACCGGATCCACGTAGCGAAAGGATAGATCCTCAAGTTCGCTGCGAACTTTGCCCATTCCGAGACGGTGAGCGAGCGGGGCGTAGATGTCGAGGGTCTCGCGAGCGATGGCTTGTTGGCGTTCGGGCTGCAGATGTTCCAGAGTGCGCATGTTGTGAAGGCGATCCGCAAGCTTGATGAGAACAACGCGAACATCCGAGACCATGGCGAGGAGCATTTTGCGGACATTCTCGGCCTGGCGATCCTCGCGGTTGGCGAATTGAATCTTGTCGATTTTGGTGACGCCATCGACGATGTGGGCCACCTGTTCGCCGAAAAGCTCAGCAATCTGCCTGCTGGTCACCGGAGTATCTTCAACTGCATCGTGAAGCAGGCCGGCGGCAATGGCAGTGGAGTCCAGCTTCATTTCTGCTAAAACCCTAGCGACTTCAAGAGGATGCAGGGCGAAAGGGTCGCCAGATGCGCGTTTTTGGCCGGCGTGATGCTTCAGGCAAAATTCGTAGGCCTGTTGAATGATGGCAATGTCGTCGCTGGGACGATTTTGGCGCACTGTGGAAAGCAACATCTCGAAGGTCTCAGCGAGTTGTTGCTTGTCGGCATCTGGAGATGCCGCAGCGGTGTGCGCGGTGGCCATAATTGATTTTATGTTATGTGAGCGCAAATACGGCACAGGAACTGCCAGCCGCAACGATAGAGTTGCCCGGAGTGTGCGAAGATGACCACTCAGGCACGGGAAAGGCGATAGGGAATTATGCCTCCTAAGGCAGGTCGAGTAAAAACTGGAATTCAGGCGATACGGCAACCGAAGATCCTCAAGGCAGGCGAGGGTGGTGCCGCGGAACCCGAGTTCGAAACGGGATCGAGCGCGGACATAGTCGTGCGGCCTATGGCCAGAATTTCACGGCGGGCAGCGGCCCGGGTGCGCGCCGGCCATCCGTGGGTTTATCAATCGGACGTGGAAGAGATGATCGCGGAGTCGGGTCAAGACACGGTGGCGCCGGGTTCGCTGGTTAGGGTGATCGACGAGAGGGGTGGTGAGCTTGGCACGGCGATGTACAGCGACGCTTCTCTGATTACCCTGCGAATGGCGACACGAGAGTTTCTCGACAACCGCGGCGACTTCCTGGAGTTAGTGCGCCGCCGATTTCGACGGGCTGTTCAGATGCGTTTGGACGGACTGCAGTTGTTGCCTGGGACAAATGCCTGCAGGCTGGTATTTGGGGAGGCGGACGAGCTGCCGGGGATGGTAGCGGACCGCTATGGCGATCTGGTGATTTTGCAGTTGCTGACGCAAGGGACGCATTTTGCCGACGTGCGAGCCGTGGCTGTTGATGTTTTTCGTGAAATGTTGGACCCGGAGACGATTCTGGAACGACCAGATGCGCGCATTCGCGAGCTGGAACAATTGTCGGCACCGTCGGCGGAGCCGGTGTACGCGCGGAATGCAGAGAAGCCGATGATGGCGACGATTTTCGAGTTGAATGGACTGCATTTTCATTTCGACGCAAACACGGGACAAAAGACCGGGGCATTTTTAGATCAGCGAGAGAATTACCGGGCGGCGGAGTCATATGCGCAAGGGCGAGCACTGGACGTTTGCACGTATCAGGGCGGGTTCGCTCTGCACCTCGCTCGTCGCTGTTCGCAGGTGACCGGCGTAGATGCGTCAAGGGCTGCGTTAGAAGTGGCAGAGAAAAACCTGAATATAAACCGGGATCAATTGGCTGGTCAGGGAAGTGGCGTGGAATGGATCGAGGCCAACGCCTTCGACCTGCTGCGGGACTGGAGCGATGCCGGCGAGGAGTTCGACACAATCGTGCTGGATCCACCGGCGTTCGCGAAGTCAAAGCGTGCAGTCGAAGGCGCATTGCGAGGCTACAAGGAGATGAACTTGCGAGCGCTGAAAATGCTGCGACCGGGAGGGAGATTGGTGACGTGCTCTTGCTCGCACCATGTACCGCTGGTGGAATTTCAAGCAGCGGTCGCGGAAGCGGCGAGCGATGCGGGCAAGCGGGTGCGACTGCTGGAAATTCGCGGCGCGGCATTCGATCATCCAGCCATCCTGACAATCCCTGAAACGCAGTATTTGAAATGCCTGGTCTGTGAAGTTGACTAGGCAAGGCCAGCGCGCGATTGATGTGCCCGGATGGAGTCGCTAATGTTCAAGGCAACCGCGAGAGCCGCTCGGCCATCCTGGGCGGTAACTTCGGGCTCGGTACGTTCTCTGACGCATCGCAAGAAAGATTCCAATTCGAGACGTAACGGCTCCCCGGAGGATATCTCGAGTTTGCGCATTGCAAATCCGGGTATGGGATGCGCTGGTTCTACAGGCTGGAACGTGACGGCAGTCAAATCGGGTGGGGCGGATTGGCGCAATTCCGGAGGCTGCAGGGCTGGAACATCGATGCAAAGAACATCCTGACGCGCGTAGTCTACTGAGACGTATTGATGCGGTTGAAAGAAGCGGATCTTTCGAACGCGCTCTGTGCTTACGCGGCTGGCGGTGAAATTGGCGACACAACCAGATTCGAATTCAATTCGAACATTCGCGATATCCACTTTTGAGGAGAGAATTGGAAGGCCGACCGCATGCAACTCGCGAATGGGTGATTGGGTCCAACTGAGAACGATATCGAGATCGTGGATCATGAGGTCGAGGACGACGTCAACGTCGAGTGCTCGAGGAGTAAAAACACTAAGCCGGTGCACCTCAAAAAAGAGCGGTTGGTGGAGAATGGAGCGAACGGCCCGAACTGCGGGGTTGAATCGTTCGAGGTGGCCGACCTGAATAATTCGCCTATGGTGGAGCGCCAAGTCGATTAACTCGTCAGCCTGCTGGAGTGTTGTGGTGAATGGCTTTTCTACCAGAACGTCAACACCTGCAGACAGGAGTTCGGACGCGACGGAGGCATGTTGCGAGGTGGGGACGGCGATCGATGCTGCATCGGGAAGCTCTGCTGACCGGAGCAGTTCCGATGTTGAGGGGTAGACGGGGACGCGGAATTCCGCGGCGAGATTGGTCGCAGCGGAGGAATTCGGTTCGACGATCCCGATGAGATGAACCGGGGCCCCCGCATCTTCGAGTGTTTGCCAGATGCGCAAGTGATTCCGACCAAATGCTCCAGCACCGACGACGACGACTCGAGATGAAGGAAGAGCAGGCAAGCGGTGCCGCTACTTTCCTTCGACGGCGCGAAGACAGCGGGTGTAGAGCTCCAGCAAATGGCCAACCTGGTCCTCAGCCTTGGTGCTTACAGCGGCAACAAACCCGGCTGTTGCGGTGTTCGGACGTCCGACACTGGCAGTGACGGCGACGAACTTCAAGAGATCTAACGCGATGTCCTCATTACGGCGGGCACCCATACCAACGGGGAGTTGTTCCATATGCAATCATTCCTCCAAAAGGCGAT
>JAJYBW010000042.1 GCA_021778815.1 Acidobacteriota bacterium
TGGGTGCCGGCCGTGCTGGAAGGTTTTTGCCGCGGAGGTGGATGGCGAGATCGATGCGGAGACGATTGCATTTCGGCTGGTGCCCGCCATTGCGGCCTCTGGACGGCTGGATTGGGCGGAGGTGGGTTTTCGGTTTCTAATCGCAAAATCGGATGAGGAAGCCGCAACTTGCTGGAACCAACTGAAGCGCGAGAATTCTGAGCGGCAATCGATTGAGCGCAGATTGCGCGCGAAAGTATTTCCGCAGGCGGCGCGGGTTGAAGGACCGGCGATCGTTTTATTTCTGGAAGACGGCCACTCTGGCGTGCATGGGATTACGGCGAGCCGTGTGGTGGAAGCCTTTGGGAAACCTTGCGCTATCTTTGCGCCGCAGGGACAAGGCGCGCGGGCGACCGCGCCAGCGATAGCGACGGAAACGGACTCCGGAGTGGTGACGGGACTCGCCAGCGGATCGTTTCGTTCGGTGCCTGGGATCGATGTGCAGCGCGCGCTGAAGGAGATCGCAAGCTCCTATCCAGATTTGCTGGTGGCCTTCGGCGGTCACCAGGCAGCGGCGGGCGCGACCATCCGCGTAGTGGATATGGAGCGGTTTCGGCAGGCCTTTACGTTTGCGGTTGCGGAGCAAACTGGAGGAGCGGTGCCGACGGGGCCAACTTTATGGACCGATGGCGAACTCGATGCCAATGCGCATGATCTGAAAAGCATTCAGGCTCTGGAGGCGATGGGGCCGTTTGGCCGCGGATTCGAAGCGCCGCTTTATTCCGGGAGGTTTCGTGTGGCGACCTATCGCGCGCTGACGAACGGGCGGCATGGACGGCTGCGGTTGGAACGCGGCAACCTGGCATTGGAGGCAGTCTGGTTTTCCATCGATACCGCGCTGGATCGGCCACCGGTCGTGGGCGACATGATGGACATTGCCTATCGATTGACTCGACACGAATTTCGTGGACACGTGGAAGTGCAGGCCACGGTTGTGGCAGGAACATTGCAGTAAGCTGCGCGTCGGATTTCGGCTAGCGGTCAAGCGAGCTTGAAGTCGAGACGCTGGCGTGAATTACAGCCTGCACGCTGGCAATAGGATGGAAGTTCAACGGCCGCACGCAGAACAGGGTTCCCACCACGAGCAGCAACGCGGCCATTGCAACGCGAAGTTGGCGATTCGGCAGTCTCGGCGCAACGGCACTGCCGACCATGGCTCCGAACAGTCCGCCGAGTACCAGCTTGAACAAAAGCGCGCTGTCATAACTTCCGCTGAACACGTGCATGCCGCCGCCGACCAGTGAGAGGCAAAGCCCAAAGACAAGATCCGTGCCGACAACCTGCGATGCGTCCAGCGTAGTCAGGCTGAGCAAAGCCAGCGTGCCGAGCGCGCCGGCCCCCGAGGATGAAAAACCGACCTCTGTGCCAATCGGCAACATTAGTGCCGCAATCCATGCGGGGTGGGTCTTTCTCGCTCGACTGGCGGCTGAAGGGCGAAGGTTTCGATACAGGTGCCACGCCGACGACGCAACAATGATGCTGCCGAGGGCGACATACAAAATATTCTGTTGGCCATGCCGCACGACGCGATGGAACAGCACCACGCCGAGAATTACTCCGGGAAGACCCCCCAACAACATCCAGCCAACCACTCGGTACACCACTTGCTTGCGCCAGACCTGAACGGGCACAACAATCATTTTTACGATGGCGGAATAGGCCAGGGCGGTGCCGACACTGAGCTCAATGGGAACATGCAGGAACAGGATCAGCAGCGGAGCGGTGATGGTGCCCGCACCGACGCCGGTAACTGCAATGGCAAACGCGATGACAAATCCAATCGCCAAGTCCATGGTGAGCCCGTTCTAAAAGTTTTGTCGTGAAATGGAATGCGAGACAGGCAGAGATGAACCCACGCTCGCAAGAAATGCAACCGCAGGGTTTTAGATTTCTGGAGACTGAAGAGGAGATCGTGGAACTATCGACAGTGCTCACACCCTGGGCCGGCAACGCTGCGACAACAACAACAGCGAACCTGGAACCGACACGTCGGGGTACAGAGCTGGATAGCCATGACTTCTCTAGGATGTCGGATAGCGGTCAACATGTCAATTTGGGAGTTGCGTACCAGCCCGGGTTGACGGGGCATGATTGAATCCCAATATCGCTAGACCTCGTCTACATTGATGCAATCTGCATAGCGACAAAGTTGTAGCTGCCGGCGTTGAAGAACAGGTAACCGTAGACCGCTACATTCTGGCCATTCGTAGCGGCGGTAAGGCCCTTCATCTGCGTTTGCGATGTCTGGTAAACGGTGACGCTGCTTGCTCCTGTGAGCAGGGTAAAGGCAGAACCCGATGGCAGGCTAAGCGTGAAGCCGCTGCCGGAGGCGTTGGCGACGGTCCCGCTCAGGCCCTGTGGCTCAAGCTCGAATCCGGCCGCCGTCATACTGCCCATGTTCATCATGCCACCACCCATCATGCCGCCGCCGGAGGACATGCCTCCCGAACTTGCAGCTGCAATGTTCTGACCAGCGGCCATGTGAGACGCGTCGAACTGCGGCGTAATTGACAACCCCGACATCGACACGCCCGCATCGTCAATGCCGTAGGTGGCGCTGCCGCCCACGTTGACGGTCATGCCATTGGCCAGCAGCGAGGCCATCATACCCGCGCCGATACCATTGTCGGGAAACATCGTCATTTGTGTCACCGGACTTCCGGTGGTTGCGGTGATCATCCCGATCGACATGACCCCACCGGAGCCCATCATGGCGGTCACTGAGTTTGCCGTCCACGTTCCGCCGGGTTGCAGCGTCGCGTTCACTGTCATGATCTGGCCGCGGCTCATCATGCCCATGTTGGACATCGTCTGACCGTTCATCCCCTGGTATTGCGTGTTGCTGCCGGTCGCAAGCGACATCGACATTCCCTGCAGCGTGCCCATGGTAAAGGTGCTGCCGGACATGCCTGTAACGTTGCCGACCAGCTGCATCATGCCGCCTTGTTCCGGCGTCGCGCTGGCATTCCCGGTGGCGGTTTCAGCGGACGCGTCAAACGTGGGAGTAAAGGTGATCGCTCCGCCAGAACCGGTCCCCACAGAAGTGGAGAGATTCAGATCCAGGTTCATCACCATGGCATTGCTTCCCACCGTGAGCGGAGTGCTTAAGGGAATATTGACCGTCATGGGCGTGGAAAACACCTGCTGCGCGGGGCTATGCGACGATGTCATGGAAGTGACGGTCGCCGAGGACAGTGTGATGGACATCGCATTGTATGTTCCCTGCGGAATGGACTGCATCATGAGCGGAGCTACCGTCCCTCGCAGGTGCGCCAACTCCATCGTCATCGGTGAAGCGATGGTCACGGGTACGCTCGTTCCCGATGTGTTGGTGAAGCTCATCGCGCTGACGGTTACCGCGCATTCCAGGACCGAGTCCGAGGGAGTGTCGCCCATGTTCACCAGCACAGCCGTTGATGCAGCCGGAGGCGTTGTCGGCGGAGTGGAACCGGTACTCGAGCTAGAACCGCTGCCGCACCCGATTGTGCCAGCGGTTGCCATTGCGAGGATCAGCAATGTGCACCCTGCCCATCTTCCTGTTGCAGTCTGTGTCATGATCTTTCTCCCCGGTAAACCGATGCCGAACGCTGGGCCATGAAAAATCGGCATTGGCCAACTCTCTCCATCGCCTACATAGGTAGTGTGGTCGTCGCGAAACCCTCGGTCAGTGACTTACGTCACTTGATGTGACACGACACCAAATCGCAGGACAGAGCACAATCCGGATGTTGTTTCGGCGAAGGCTGGAGCGGGAGGGAGCGAGCTTTCGGTACACGGCGTGCGATGGATTATCGCGCGTTGCCAACGGTACGCTGCAGATACGCCTTTTGCATTACGAAATAGGCCTGCTTTTTCTGGCCCTGGTCGGAGAGGAGTCCCTTGCGATTGTAGAAATCCTGAATGCCAGGAAGTTCGCGGAGCGGCGAGCGAAAATCGACCAGCACCCACGGACACATGCCGCGCAGGTTCGCTACGCCCCGGAGCATCTGCAACTGCTGGCGATAGACGTTGGCCTGGAACTCTTCGCTCCAGCGGGTGTCGGCGTCGGCGTGGAAGCCGGCCTTCGCGCCCGCACCAAATTCGCTGAGCAGCAGCGGCTTTGGGTAGATGGAAGTGATTTTGATGTTGGCGATTTCCTGCGGCGCGCCTTGATACCAGCCCGCATACTCGTTGAAGCTTACGACATCAAGATAGGCACCGAGCGGATCGTTCACCTGGATTTCATTTCCGTGCCGCGAAGATAGCAGCGCAGCGGTGACCAGGCGGGTGTCATCCTGCGCTCGCGCGGAAGCGATCATCGCTTGAAGAAATGTGTTGCGCGCCGGAGTCACTGGGGTTTCGTTGGCGACGGACCAAAAGATGACGGACGCTTTGTCGCGATCGCGCCGAATGATTTCCGCGAGCTGCTGCTGCGCTTTCGCCAATACCTGCGGATTCTCAAACTCGATGGCCCAATAGACGGGCGCTTCCTCCCACACCAGGATGCCCATGCGGTCGGCGAGCCGCATCATGCGGGCGCCTTGGGGATAGTGGGGCAGACGCACAAAATTTACGCCCATCTCTTTCGCCCATCGTAAAAGCGTGGCATTGTCCTGGTCGCTGGTGGCGCGGCCGCCGCGGATGGGAGCTTCGCCGTGTATGGAGACCCCGCGCAGAAAAATCGGCGTGCCGTTCAGCAGAATTTCGGTGCCGCGAACCTCAATGGTACGAAAGCCGATGTCGTCGGTGAGAGTATCGTGGCCCGGTCCTTTGCCGGACTGAATCTCAACTCGATACAGCTTCGGATGGTCGGGCGACCATAACTCCAGCCCCGGCGCATGGATAGAAATCGGCGCGCGTCCAGAGGTATCTGTCGTGGCTTGCTGCACGACGCCCGCCTGCGGAATGTGCACAACGACCGCTTCTCCAGCGCCAGCACCCTGCACGTGGACGTAGCCGGAAATTTCTGTTTGGCTACCGCGCTGCAAGTGCAGATCGAAGTCGTCGATGTACTTTTCCGGGACCTGAATTAGCGAGACGTCGCGCGTCAAGCCGCCATAGTTCCACCAATCTGTTTTCAGAGTAGGGACGCCATCGCGCAGGCGCGTGTTGTCGACCGCAATCACTACAAAGTTATTGCCGCTGTGCAGCACGCTGGTCGCGTCGCAATCGAAAGGAGTGAAGCCTCCCTCATGCCGGCAAACCTTGGCTCCGTTGACAAAGACGTAGGCTCGATAATTGGCCGCGCCGACATGCAGAAACGCGCGCGTATGAGGTTTGGGAGTGTAGGCGAAATTCTTCTGGTACCAGACCACCCCTTCGTAGAAGAACAAGTCTTTGCGCTGCGAGTTCCAATCGCCGGGAACCTGGAGCGTAGGACTTTTCGCGAAGCTGTATTCGACCAGATCGCTCTTCGATTTCTGCTGGCGATTCTCGCCGTAGCCGTGGAGATTGATACTGCCGTCCGCGTTATAGAGGCCATTGCCATAGGGATCGATGATGGCGTGCCAGGCGCCATCCAGGCTAATCGCGGTGCGATGATCGACATCAACCAACAACGGCGTAGATTGCGCGCAGAGGGGAACAGCCAACAGGGACATCGCCGCCAGCATTACTCCTTGGCTGATGAACTGCGAAAGAGACGTTCTCAGTTTGCTCATTCATGTCTCCGCGAGCATCCAGCAAAAACGCCGCCACCGTGGATGGGCAGCGGCGTGATTGGCAATGCGAACACGATGCTTATTTCTTGGAGTGCACCGGCAACGGCTGCAAGATCTGATCCAGCATGTCGGGTGTGGAGTCGACGCGCTCCAAATGCGGATAGCGTTCGCCACCGTGATAGTCAATCTTGACGTCGCGGAAGAACGCCGTATTCTCGACGATGAACTCAATCGGCGCCTGCGCGGTTTTGGAATTGCGAATGGCGTCGTGCATCAATGCGTCGGTGTAGGCACGTCCATTGACAGCGACGATTTTCATCCCCGGACCTAAGCCCGCCTTGAATGCCGGCGAATCAAAGAGCACATCGCTCATCACGCCCTGATGCGACAGATGCAGGCCGAGCGAATACCAGGCATCGACGCCTCGCAGCGTCTCCATGGATTCCGCGATCGAGTTGGGCGTGTCCGAATAGGTGAGGCGATAGCCGCCGTTTTCAATCCCGCCCAGTGGGGCATGGTTTTCTTTGGTCGTCAGCTTCTCTGTCAGAAATCCCGCCCAATCGTACGGCTGCACCGCGTTTAGATTGTTCACGACATCTTCAAACGTGTAGGGCACGGTGATCGGGCCAGTATCGCCGTTCAGCCCGAGGAAGCGCACGCAGAAGTCGTTCAGCGACTTCTTGCCGTGACTTTGCTGACGAATGATGGTGTCGACCTGCAGCCAGAGTAACTCGCCCTCAGGATAATAATCGACGCTGCGACGCCAATTGCCCCATTGGCCGCTGGTTTCATACAAAGTTTGCGCCGCGGTAGCTGTGTCCTGCAGGTCTCGCCAGGTACGGCCAGGTCGATTGTCGAGATTGGCGGCCGAGTTCGCCAGCGCTTCGCGATATTGATCGTCGGTCCATAGACCACTCCGGGCCGTCAGCACGTCGCCGAGATATTCCGTCAGGCCTTCATACACCCACAGAAGGTCCCCCTTCATCGGAGTTTGAAAATCAGGCGAGAGCAATCCTTCGGGTCGACGATATTTTCCATTCCACGAATGAGTAAATTCATGCGGAAGCAGTCCGGCTTCCAACACATCCAGATTGGGATCGAGGAAAGTCTTCTCCGGCACGCGATCGTCGTTCGACTGATGATGTTCCAGGCCGAAATGCGCAACCTGGTCGCTCAACGTCATCAGGAAGTGATAGCTGCCGTAGTGGTGCGACTGGTATACCGCGCTGGCCTGGCGCACCAGATCGTTAAATCCCGCGAGCATTTGCGACGGAACTTCCAGGTCTTCCGGACCGTCGGCGGCGAGGTCGAGATAATGCTTGGGCGAAACCTCCGGTGCCAGGGGAATCTCGCGAAAATAGCGGCCTGACAGGACGGGAGAGTCCACGAGCTCGTTCAGCGGGACGGCGGCGAAATGAGTGGTCGTACCTTCTGTGCCGGTGGTTGTCAGCGCGGTGGCGAACTTCCAACCCGTGGGCAACGTAACGCTGGGGGTGACCTGAACGTCCTTCGCGGAAGCGACCTGTGGCCACAGCATCACTTCATTCCAGCTGATCATGGCGAGATTTTCGCTGGTGGAGGCGCCGGCGGAAAAGCCAACCGGTCCGGCGGTCGCCAGAAAGTCATCGTGAACATGCAGCTCGGTTACGCCCTGCGGGACATGCACGTGAAGCTTGAACATATCAATGCTGTCGCGCACCCAGGGCAGCGTCTGGCCGTTGGCCTTGATCACGATGCCAGCCAGGTCGCCGATGGGACCGGAGGCTTCATGCTCGCCGGGAATCCACTTCGCGTAGACCAGGGTCAGATCGCCAGGCTGCACTGGGATGACAAGGTCCGCGTGCAACATTTTGCGGGGTGCGTCGGTGGCATCGACAGTGACGGTGATGGGTGTCGCTGAGGCTGCCTGCGCAGGCGCTGCTGTGGCGCCCTGTGCAGCGCTGATGCGTGGAAATGCCGCTGCCAAGGCAAAGGCGACCATGGCGAAGGAAATGTTTAGGCGCATAGAGCTCCTGAAATGATCGACGTGCAGACGAAGCAACAGTGTAATCCAGCGCGTCGTATTATATTGTATACAGGTGCTTACAATGTCTTCTATTCTCTCAATTCGATTGGAACCCGCCGTAAAAAACAAGCTTGACAAGCTGGCGAAGTCCTCAAAAAGGTCCAAATCATTCCTGGCCGCCGAAGCCATCGCCGCGTATGTCGAAGCCGAAAGCTGGCAGCTAGCAGAAATTGAAAGCGGGCTCAAGGAATTGAATGAAGGCAAACGCGTCGACCATGGGGAAGTGAAGAACTGGCTTCAATCCTGGGGAAAGAAACGCGAACGGCAACCTCCACAATGAAGATTGTATGGTCGCCGCGCGCTGTGCAACATCTGATTGCGATTCGCGCCTTCATTGCTGAAGACAGTCCGGATACAGCCCAGGCCGTCGCCGCCAAGATCATCGCAAATGTCGAAGAACTGAGCCAGTTTCCAAACCGAGGCAGAGCAGGAAGGGTGCCGGGTACGCGCGAACTTGTTGTCCCTGGCACGGCTCACATTTTGCCGTATCGCATTAAGGCCGACCGACTGGAAATTATCGCCGTATTTCACGGGCGGCAGCGTTGGCCGAAATCGTTCTAAAGCTTGCCGCAGTGGTACCCTACCGCCATGCCGCGTGGTTTTTTCATTGCGTTTGAAGGGCTGGATGGCTCCGGCAAATCCACCCAGCTGCGCCTGCTGGCGCGCCGGTTGCAGGCGCAGGGTCGAGCTGTCACGACCACTCGCCAGCCGGGCGGAACAGAATTAGGCGACCAGATTCGCGCCGTGCTGCTGCATTCCGCGACGCAGAATGTAGCACCGCTGGCGGAGATGGCGTTGATGTTTGCCGACCGCGCCCAGTCTATCCACGAGATTATTTTGCCGGCGTTGGCGGAAGGAAAGATTGTCCTGTGCGATCGCTTTACGGACTCCACCGAAGCGTACCAGGGGGGCGGGCGCAGCCTGGGGAGTGCGACGGTGCTGGAATTGCATCGCGCCGTCTGCGGCGATCTGTGGCCCGATCTGACGATCCTGCTGCTGCCGAGCCTGGAGGCTTCCCTGTCCCGGGCGCGGCGACGCAATGGCCGACAGATCGCTCAGGGGACGGACGAAAATCGATTTGAAAGCGAAGGGCGCGACTTCTATGAGCGCGTGTTTTTGAAGTATCAGGAGATCGCGGCTCGGGAAACTTTGCGTGTGGTCACAATTGCGGAAGATGCGTCGGTCGATGCGATTGAAAAGCGTATTGTGGAGATTGTTGAGGAACGATTGGCACGCGTCGCCGCCTCGGCCTGATTGAACGCTGCAAGCGTGCTCTGTTTCCACTCCCCTTCATGGCCAGCCCATCCCCATCTGCGACTTCGGCACAGAACGATCCCGAACGCGAGCTTGAGTCATTTCGATTTCCACCGGGGCTGCAGCGCAACCTGCCGCTGTATTTGTTTCGAAGATTTTTCCGTCCGGGAAATCCAATCCTGCTGTTTGAACACCTGGCGAAGACCTTTGGGCCTGTTTCCCATTACAAGCTGGGTGGAAGCAATATCGTGTTCATCAACGATCCGGATTTGATCCGCGAAGTTCTCGTCACGCAGGCCTCGTCGTTCATCAAAGAGCGCACTCAGAACCGCATGAAGATATTGCTGGGAGAAGGACTGATCACCAGTGAAGGCGAATTCCACATGCGGCAGCGGCGTATTGCGGCGCCAGCATTTCATCGCCAGCGCATCCAGGCCTACGCGGAGATGATGGTGGAACGCGGGGCAGCCATGCGGGCCACCTGGAAACCCGGGCAGACCTTCGACATGTCGGCCGCGATGATGGAGCTGACGCTGGAAATTGTGGCGCGCACGCTGTTCGCCACGGATGTGACCGCGGCCATTCGCGAAATCAATGACGAGGTCAACGTGATCATGCGCCTCTACAACTACCTGGTCGCGCTTCCCAAAGCGGAGAGCTATCTGCATTGGCCCATCCCTGGACTGATGCGGTTTCGCAAGGCGCGGGCACGGCTGGATGCCCAGGTGTATCGCATGATTGCGGAGCGTCGCGCGTCCAATGAGGATCGAGGCGATTTGCTCTCTATGCTGATGGCGGCGCGGGACGAGGGGGATGGAACCGCGGACAAAGGACGCAAGCCTGCGTCGGCGCCGACCGGGATGAGCGATCGGCAATTACGCGATGAAGTGATCACGATTTTTCTTGCCGGATATGAGACGGTCGCGAACGCGCTGACCTGGACGTGGTATCTACTATCGGAAAATCCGGCGGCCGCGGAACGAATGCAACACGAGATTGACGATGCGCTGCAGGGCAGGCTGCCGACGCTGGAAGACATTCCGCAGTTGCGATACACGGAGATGGTGTTTGCGGAATCGATGCGGCTATATCCACCGGCGTGGGCAATGGGGAGGCAATCGACGCAGATTGTCGAGCTGGGGCCATATCGCCTGCCCGTCGGAACATATTTTTTCTTCAGCCAATACATTCTGCAGCGCAGTGAAGAATTTTATCCGGATCCATTGCGGTTCGATCCCGAGCGTTTTACTCCAGAGAAGAAAGCGGCGCGACCGCGGTTTGCGTATTTTCCCTTCGGCGGCGGATCGCGCCAGTGCATCGGCGAGGCCTTCGCTTGGATGGAGGGCGTATTGATACTTTCGACGCTGGCGCAGCGGTGGAGCTTCCACATGGTTCCCGGACAAGCTGTTGATGTGCAGCCCAAAATCACTTTGCGACCGAAATATCCGATGATGATGGTCGCCAAGGAACGTAGCCCCAATTCTGCTAGGCTCGAAATGTGAACTTTCGCAGCTTTCTCGGCAATGAAGCGACCGTGCGGCAACTGCAGGAATCCGCTGCATCCGGCCGTCTGCCGCATGCGATTCTGCTTTCCGGGCCACGCGGCGCGGGCAAATATTCGCTGGCGATTGCGCTGGCGCAGACGCTGAACTGCCTTGACCCGCAGACCTTCAATGGCCTGCCGGATGCCTGCGACGTCTGCCACAACTGCACCCGGATTGCCGCCGTGCTGGAGCTGGATGCGCGCGTGACGGAGGCGGTTGAGGCGCGGGAAGATCTACGCGATGCTGACCGCAAAGATACCCGCATTTTGATCCAGACGCATCCGGATGTGCTGGTGGTTCCTCCCGATCCGCCGCAGAATCTGGTCAAAGTGGGCCAGGTTCGTTCGCTGATCCACAATGCGCAGCGAGCGCCGTCGGAAGGAAAGGACAAGATCTACATCTTCCCAACCGCAAAGTTTATGAGCGAGGCCGCGAATTCCCTGCTGAAAGTGCTGGAAGAGCCGCCGGAATATGCTCATCTGCTGCTGTTGGCGGAAAATCCGTCGGACCTGCTGCCGACCATTCGCTCTCGCTGCAGCCAGATGCGGCTGCACGCTATGCCCATGGAGGCGCTGGAAAAAATCCTGGCGGAGCGGCATCCAGAATGGCCTTCCGCTCGACGGACGCTGGTGGCGCGGTTGGCGGAAGGAGCCGTTGGCAGGACGATTGCCTTCGACGCAGATACCTACCTGGCGAGCCGCAAGGATGCTCTGCTGCTGCTGCGGACCGCGACGGCTGAACCGGACCACTCAGCCCTGTTTCGCGTGACGGAGACCTACCGTGCCGGGGCCGAAGGCCAGCAAAAGACGCAGGACTTGCTGCGTTGCCTCTACCTTTTGCTGGAAGACATGATGTTGCTGCAGGCTGGACAGCCCGATATGGCGCGCAATATCGACATTTTGCCAGAGCTTCGCCGTTTGGCCGAAGGCGTCTCGTTCGACTGGATTGAGCGGGCCGTGCGGCGCATCGCCGAGGTGGAATCGGGTATGCGGCGCAATCTGCTGCGTTCGCTCTCCCTGGACGCGATGACGGCGGCGCTTGAGCAGCGGTGATTCCAAATCGATCTGGCCCGAAATTAAAAAAACAAACTGTGCAGTTGGAAAACGTTCGGTCTTCGACTAGCATCGTATTTATTCAGCAGAATCAATTGGGTTCAGGATCTCTCCTCCATCGCAGTCGCGGAGGTTTATAAAGCTGGTCCCAGTGTCCGTTCGGATGAAACCCATGCCATTGCCCAAGCCCAAACCGGTCGAGCGCTCCGCCATCGTGGTCGCGGTACCTGCACCTGCGCGGCCGGAGAGCGACTTTTCCGGGCAACGGAGGCTGATTCGGCCGAATCTGGCGTTACGGTCGACTCCTACCCGCCAGGCCACGATCTTCGGCCATGGCCCGGCATTGACGGCCCGCACCATGCCAGACGGTAGCGTCGAAGATAGCTCGCACGCGGAGGTCTTTTATTTCCAGAAGCAGATCCAGGCGCAGACGCGAATGATCGTGATGCTGGAAAACGGCGACGAGCTGGAAGGCGTGATCGAGTGGTATGACCGGTTCGCCATTAAATTGCGGAACGTAGGCCGCGGCGGCCTGCAAAGTGGCGCCCGCACCCGCGTGCTGGTCTATAAAGACAGCATTCGCTACATTTACAAAGCCGGCGAAAATCTGCCTCAGACAATGTCGTAGATTTTCGACGCACAAGCAGCTTATTGTGCGCGGGCGGCCTTCAGCACTCGATCTCGAATGGCCGCTCCCAGCCCAGAGTCCGGCGGCAACGGGCACAGAATGACGTCCGCACCCATCGCATCCAGCGTTCGCAGTCCGGCGAATAGTCGCTGCGCCAGTTCCTGATCATCCTCCCAGCTTCCCCAGGCGAAGTGAATGCCGCCAAATTCCTCGGGTAACGGCCATGTTGCGGGCAGAAGAACGCCAATTTTCTGCCCAGCGTGTAGCTGTCGCTCGACTGCGTCCAGCCATCGCTGGCGGAGGTCAGATCGCGCGTGCTCGGCCATATCCAGCGGAATGACGCGGGCGTTGGGGGCGTAGTGGCGCATGTCCACGCCGGGGGATGGCAAGGACTCGGGCGGCTGCGCCGGCGTCGCGCCATTCGTTGTGGGTCGATAGAGTATGACGGGACCGGCAATGGATTCAATCTCCTCCGCAGGGATGGCGCCGGGGCGATAGAGGATGGTCTCGTGATCGCGAACCTCGATGACAGTGGATTCCACGCCGCACCAGGCGGGGCCGCCGTCGAGCACCAGATCGATGCGGCCGTCGAGGTCCTCCAGCACATGCTGCGCGGTGGTGGGGCTGGTATGGCCGAAGCGATTGGCGCTGGGGGCCGCGATGGGAAGGTTGGCCGCGTTGATGAGCCCAAGCGCCACGGGATGCGCGGGCATGCGAACGCCGACCAGTTCGCGGCCGGCGGTCACAATGGAAGGCACTGCCGACTGCTTCGGCAACAGGAGAGTCAACGGGCCGGGCCAGAATCGATTCACGAGCGCATCGATTTTTTGCTGCGCGTTTCCGGGCACGCGAAGCGCAACCTTCGCCAACATATCGCGATCGGCGATGTGGACGATCATGGGATCCCAGGCAGGACGCTGCTTGGCGAGAAAGATTTTCTCCACCGCGGCTGGATCGAGCGCGTTTGCGCCCAGGCCATAAACCGTCTCTGTAGGAAACGCCACCGTGCCGCCGGAACGAAGCACTCCCGCAGCCTGGGCAAGAGCGGTTCGCGCCGCTACGGACGAGATAGACTCGGCAGAAATCGCCAGCCGAACTGTATTTTTGGCGGTCATCGGTTCGCGAACAG